>CAZQQD010000011.1:0-49667 GCA_964595355.1 uncultured Ignavibacteriaceae bacterium
TTTTAAGCGAAGCAAGTAACAAGAAACTGATGCAGGATACTGAAATGGAGTTTCTTCGTGAGCAGGCCAAGCATATGCACGTCATTGATGATGAACTTTACTTTGCTATCGATGAAAAGAATAATACAATTGATTTAACTGATAAGGGTAGAGAAGAACTTTCCAAAGGTTCAGGAATGGAGAGAGACTATTTTATTCTTCCTGATCTCGGTCTGGAAATAAGCCACCTTGAAAATGATCCTTCATTAAGTGAACAGGAAAAGATTAAAAAGAAAGATGCACTTTACGCAAGGTATTCTGAAAGCAGCGATAGAATACATACGATACATCAACTGCTTAAGGCATATACCCTTTTTGAAAAAGATGACGAATATGTAATCACTGAAGACGGTAAGATTGCCATAGTAGATGAATTCACAGGTCGTGTTCTGCCGGGAAGGAGATATTCAGACGGACTTCATCAGGCGATTGAAGCAAAAGAAAATGTTAAGGTAGAAAGAGATACACAAACATTAGCAACAATTACACTTCAAAATTATTTCAGAATGTATAATAAACTTGCCGGAATGACAGGAACTGCTGAAACAGAGGAAGGCGAGTTTTTTGAAATTTACAAACTGGAAGTTGTTGTCGTACCGACTAATAAACCAGTGGTCAGAGATGATCAGGATGACGCAGTTTATAAGACACGCCGTGAAAAGTACAATGCCGTTATAGACCAGATTGAGGAACTGAGAAAACAAGGCAGACCCATTCTAGTTGGAACAACTTCGGTAGAAGTTTCAGAAACAATAAGCAGGATGTTAAAAAGGAGAAATGTTCCTCATAATGTATTGAATGCTAAGCAGCATCAACGCGAAGCTGAAGTTGTTACTCACGCCGGTGAAGTTGGAGCAGTAACGATTGCAACTAATATGGCTGGTCGTGGTACCGATATTAAATTAGGTAAAGGGGTAGTTGAACGAGGCGGATTATTTATTCTTGGTACAGAAAGACATGAATCAAGAAGAATAGATCGTCAGTTGCGAGGACGTTCAGGACGTCAGGGAGATCCCGGAACTTCCAAATTTTATCTTTCTCTTGAAGATGATTTGATGAGACTTTTTGGTAGTGATAGAATATCATCTGTAATGTCCAGAATGGGAATTGAGGAAGGTGAGGTTATTCAACACCCTATGATTACAAAATCTGTTGAAAGAGCTCAGAAAAAAGTTGAAGAGAATAATTTTGCGATAAGAAAAAGACTTCTCGAATATGACGATACTATGAATCAACAGCGTGAGGTAATTTATAAACGTAGAGAAAAGGCGCTCGAAGGGGACAGATTAAAAGGAGAAGTTTTTGATCAGCTCGAAGAGTTTGTTGAAGAAATTGTTGATAGAAATTTTAATGAAGTTCAGGTTGACAATCTTAAAGAAGAAGTGAGACATAATTTTTTAATCGAAGTTAAATTGGAAGCTACTGAATTTGAAGAATTGGGAAAGGATGGTATAATAGAGAGAATATTGAATGAAGCAAAATCATTTTATAAGAAAAAAGAAGAAATGCTAGGCTCAGAGATGATGGCAAGACTTGAAAGATATGCTACCTTGAGTGTTATAGATCACAAATGGAAAGATCATTTAAGGGAAATGGATGACTTGAAAGAAGGAATTGGGTTGAGAGCTTATGGTCAGAAAGACCCGCTTGTTGAATATAAAACAGAAGCATTTCAGTTGTTTTTAAATTTGTTGTCAGAAATTAGAAACGATGTTGTTTCATTCGCATTCAAGTTCTTTCCGCAAGCACCTGAAGAAGTTCAGAGGCAAAAGAAGAAATCTACCGGTAGAATTATGGCTATGAAAGAAAGTACTGATAATATTGGAATGAGCAGCCCAACCAAACAGCATGGTGGAGAACAAGTAGCTGGTAAGCCTCAACCTGTTCAGGTACAGGAAAAAATTGGCAGAAACGATCCCTGTCCTTGTGGGTCAGGTAAAAAGTATAAACATTGTCATGGCCGTTAAAATGACCAGAATAGATTATGAAAAAAATTGAAGCTATTATTCGTCCATTTAAGCTTGACGAGGTTAAGGAAGCTCTCGTAGAAGAAGGGGTGAGGGGACTTACTATTTCAGAGGTCAGGGGTTATGGCAGGCAAAAAGGACATACCGAAACTTACAGGGGAAGCGAATATAGAATAGAATTTATCCCCAAGATAAAAATTGAAGTTGTTGTTGAAGATAATAATGTTGACAAAGTTGTTGACGCTATTTTGAAAACAGCAAAAACAGGTCAGGTTGGAGATGGTAAAATATTTATTTCTTCTGTAAACGAAGTAATCCGAATTCGAACAGATGAATCAGGAAAAGATGCCCTGTAATTTATTTTACCTTTTACTTTTTCAACAACTTTTATACTATTTCTTATGTCTTTAAAAGAACAAGTGAAAAAAAATATTATTTTACTAATACTACCGCTTTTATTTGCGGGTTGTGGTGTGTGGAATAATTTTACTACTTATTTTAATCTCTATTACAATACAGCACATCTTTTTAATGAAGCTGAAGAAGACATTTTAGCTCAGAGGTCAGACCTGTTTTCGAAGACTGTTCCTCCCCTTAATTCATCTACGGTGCAAAAGCTGCAAGACGTAATAAGTAAATGTTCGAATATTCTGCAATTTAAACCAGATTCAAAATATGTTGACGATGCTCTGTTGATGTTAGGTAAGACATTTTATTATCAACAAAATTATTTGAAGGCGGAGCGTGAGCTTAATGAATTATTAGACACACAAGAAGATAGCGACTTAAGACTTGAAGCTCAGCTTTGGATAGGGAAATGCCAAATGAAATTGGAAAATGTTACAGCTGGTCTTAAGACTTTTGAAAATGTGAAAAAAGAAGCTACCGATAAGGGCGAAGATGATATTCTTGAATCAGTTTTAATAGAACAACTTAAATATAAGGTAGCGACTAATAATTATGAAGGTGCAATTCAAGCTTCGAAAGATTTTCTTAAGATTTCGAATGACAATTCGGTATGTGCAAAAGTTGTATTTGAACTAGGTAAGCTTTATGAATTAGTAAATGATGAAGAATCGGCAACCAAAGCATATGCAATAGTTCTGGATTATTCCCCATCATATGATTTGGAATTAGATTCCAGAATTGCATATGGAGCAGCGCTTAGAAATTCGGGACATAAAAATGAGGCGTTTACACTCTTTGATGATATGAGTTCAGAGGACAAGTACAAAGTCGCCTTTGATCAGATAAATTATCAAAAGGGAGTTACTCTGGATTCCCTTGGAAATTTTACCGAAGCTTTGAATGTTTTAATTCAAGTAGACACTACTTATAAAAACACTCAGTATGCCGGGGCTTCTAAGTTTGAAATCGGTAAGTTATATGAATATCATTTCAGTAATTTTGATAGTGCATATGCATACTATCTAGAAGCTAAGTCTACATCAATACCTGCTGAATATATAGAACCCTTAACCAAAAAGGTTGATAAATTTAAGAAATATAATGATCTAAAAGAGAACTTGGATCTCAATAAATCGCAATTAAGATATGCTTTAGATCCTGAGGAATTTGTTAATGATTCCTTAGCATATGTTAATAAACAGGATAGTTTGAAGGAGTTGTTAGAAAATCAAAGTTATTTTAATGAGGCCGAAAACCAATCGTTACAAAATTTAAACGAAGGCAGGAGAGAAAACAACTCTACAAATTTACGTACTCCGCTGCAGACAAGAGCTTTACAGATACTAAAAGTCAAACCTCCGGTTAGACCGAGTATCGGCGTAGACTCCATAAAAAATAAAATAGTTTTTACAGAATACGAATTAGGAAATTTATTTTATACGGATTTTAACATTCCTGATTCTGCTTATTACTATTACTCAGATATTCTTCAGAATTATCCTGAATCAGATTATAAAGTAAAAACTCTTTTTGTGGTGGGTAATTTGTATCTTGCCCAAGGGGATACTGTAAAGGCAGATAGTGTTTTTAATTATATATATAGTAATTATAAAAGCAATCATATTGTAAATACGATTGCTAGTATTATAAATAAGCCACTGATTGATTTTGAAAACGACCCTGCTAAGGATATATATGCTGAAGCAGAATCAGAACTTGAAAAGCAAAACTACTATTCGTCAATGGCAAAACTAAATAATATTTATAATAATTATCCTAAGTCTATGATTGTGCCTAAAGCTCTCTATACAAAAGGTTGGATTTTTGAAAATCTGTTGAATAAACCTGACTCAGCTGCGATTATTTATGATACGCTTACGTCAAAATATCCTAGTTCTGATTATGCTATTAAAGTATCCCCTAGATTGAAATTTTATCATTCTGAAAAGGAAAGAATTAAAAAAATAAGGGAAGACTCATTAAAAGCATTGCAGAAAAAAGAAGAGGTAGTTACAAGTGATACTACGAGAACTGCAAAAGTTAAGTCTGGGGGCAGGGAGGAAAAAGTAGTCAATGAAGAGAAAATTCCTAAATTTACTAAGGAATCAGTACAGGATAGTCTTAAAGAAAATGGAAAAGCTCCTCTACCTGTTCCAGATTCGCTTCTAATAAAGAGATATAAAAATATAATTAAGGAAGAAATCCAGGAAAAGGATTCAACATTAAGGAAGCGAAATGAGGTACAAGAGGATTCTACAAAGATAGAGCGGAAATAAATTCTTATTAGGATATTTTAGTAAATAATAATAATCACCTCATAAATTATCCGATGATTACCCCACAGTTACCAGTAAATGAACTGGCCGAATATTTTAATAGGCTGCTGCCATATATTAGAAAAAGAAAAGTTCAGAGTTTATTATTATACCTTTTATTTCTTCTCTATTTTAGTTTGCCTTCGTTTCAGATCCCTTTACTCGAATACGGTCATTTTAGAGTTACATCATTGATGCAGCAGCGTGCCATTGAACATAAATTGTTATTCTATCCAAGGCAGTCGTGGGTAAGTATTGATAATGTTAATCCATATCTTCTAAAATCTATTATTTCTATAGAAGATGGAAGTTTTTTTACGCATAAAGGGATTGACTGGGAAGAACTTTATAATGCATTAAGAACAAATAGAAGAAGAGGAAGGACAATTAGAGGCGGAAGCACATTAACCATGCAGCTTGCTAAAAATTTATACTTAACAACTGAAAGAACTGTTTTGAGAAAAGCTAAAGAATTTGTTATCACTTTCAGGATGGAAAAAGAGCTTTCCAAAAGAGCTATTCTTCAAAATTACATTAATGCTGTAGAATTGGGAGCTGGAATTTTCGGAATTAAAAAAGCTGCTGAAATGTATTTTGATAAGCAACCTGATAATTTATCCGTTAATCAGTGTGCACGCCTGGCAGCTATAATTCCTTCTCCGCTTGAACATGCACCTAATGTAAATTCATCCTATGTTATTCGCAGATCGTCAATAATTCTTGGAAGAGTTAACGATGTTATACTCTTCCCAAATTTAAGGCAATGAAAAGAAAAGAATTACTTGAGCTTATTGAAGAAGGTGAAAGCTTAACTTGTGAATTTAAACGTAAATTCTCAACCTATGAAAAAATAGCTAAGGAAATGATAGCCTTTGCAAATACAAATGGTGGTGTCATCCTTTTTGGCGTAGATGATGATAAAGAGATAATAGGTGTTGAAAGTGAGAAAACCGAGGCAATGCTGATCGAAGAAACTGCAAATAATTATTGTGAACCGCCATTGGCTTACAAAATTGAATTTATTGATGTTCGTGGGAAAGAAGTTGTAATTGTAAGTATATCAGAATCAGAAAATAAGCCGCACAGGATACAGGATTATGAAAATAATTTTGATATTACAAAAGCAGTTGTATGTATAAGAGTAAATGATAAGAGCGTTCAGGCGAGTAAAGAAATGATAAGGATTATGCGAGCGGAATCTTCAAATATGAAATTGAAAAAGTATTCGATAGGCCCAAATGAGAAAAATGTTTTTGATTATCTGGGAAAAAATGAATTTATTACGGTTAAAATTCTCAGTGATTTGATAAATATTTCAACAAGGCGTGCTTCACGTACACTGGTAAAAATGGTAAGAGCCAATCTTTTAATTATTCACACTAAAGAGAACGGGGAAGAATATTTTACTTCAAGAGCTTAAGTCAAATGTTTTTCTCAGTTCGAAAATCGCTATTCCATAAGCTACAGCAACATTGAGGGATTGTTTTATGCCATATTGAGGTATCTCTACAGAAAAATCGCAAATGTCCAACAATTCCTGTGAAACACCACTGATTTCATTTCCTACGAGTAGGCATAGAGGAAGATCTTTTTTCGATATATCATAATAGTTCTTACTTGTATCAGTTAATTCAAGCGCGCAGATCTTTACGCTTTGTGATTTCAATTTTAATAAGACGTCCTTTGGGTTTTTAACATATTCCCACGAAACACTTTCAGTTGATCCAAGAGCTGTTTTCAAAATTTCTTTTTTGGGCGGATGAGGTGTATATCCACAAAGATATAATTTCTCGATCATAGCTCCATCCGATGTTCTGAAGATAGAACCAACATTGTAATTGCTTCTAATACTATTTAAAACTACATAAACTGGAAGTTTTTTTACTTTATGCAGAGTTTCAATTGTACTTCGGCTCTGAGATATTTCGTCGTGTGTAAGTTTTTTCATAAAATACTTTGAGCAGCTTCAATTTTTATCGAGAAGTTGTTCCCTTGTAAGCAAGTTGTCCGCACGCTGCTGCAATGTCATCTCCCTGAGTGTTTCTTACGAATACACTTATATTTTTTTCTCGTATTTTTTTTGCAAAGTCTTCGATTCTATGTCTTGGGGTCGGAGTTAATTCAGCAGCATAACCTGTTGGGCTCATGTGTTTAAGAGAATTAAACGGGATGATATTTATTTTCGAAGGCATTTGTGAACAAAGTTTGATAAGAGCCTTTATGTCTTCATCCCTATCGTTAAAATTTTTTAACATTACATATTCAAAAGTAATTCTGGAACTGGTTTTTTTATAATAGTACTTAAGTGCTTCTATATTTTGTTTTAATGAATATTTTTCGTTGATCGGCATTATTTTGTTCCTTTTATCATCAAAACACGAATGAAGCGAAAAAGAAAGTTTTGCTTTTAGTCCTGTGTCGGCAAGTTCTTTAATTTTAGGAGCTATACCTGCTGTGGATAGAGTGATTTTCTTTGGGCTAATTCCTGTAGTTAATTCTTCTGAAAAAATTTTTAAAGTTTTAATGGTTACATTAAAATTTAAAAGCGGTTCTCCCATGCCCATATAAACCAGGTTTGTTATTTTATCTTTTCCGTAGTCTTTTGCTGCAATCAAATACTGATCGAAAATTTCCCCGGCTGCCAGATTCTTTTTATAGCCCATAAGTCCAGTTGCACAAAATTTGCAATCTAAAGGGCAGCCAACCTGTGTTGAAATACAAAGAGTTGTTCTTTTTTCTTCGGGAATGATCACTGATTCAATTTTATTTTTTTCATTTGTTTCTAAAATAAATTTTCTTGTTCCTGTTGCACTAGATTGTTCAATTTCAGTAGTGTTTAAAGTAGATAGAATGGTCTTTTCCTTTAAAGTAGATCTAAGTTGTTTTGGAATATTCAACATATCTTCGAAATTGATTACAAGATCATTATACATCCATTTAAATACCTGTTCACCTCGGAACCTGCTTTCACCATTTACCTCGAAAAATTCCCTTAATTCATCAAGGGTCATACCTTTAAGAAATATTTTCTCCTTTGATGAATTTGGGCTCGTATTAGGCTCTTTTAACACGTCTATATTACTACTGTTCATATTGTAAATATAGTAATAATTGTACTGCCTTTAAATTTATGAGAATTTCCCTCAATGTAAATGAATATAGAGTCTTTACAATTGCTATCGAAAAATTATTACTGTATTTTTGTTGTGAGATTAAAAGTGAATCCGATCTGTTCTGAGAAAACTTTCTTTAATATGCCTGCCGGGGAAGGCACGAATTCCTAAATTGATAAATTATCAGGGAGAAAATTAAAAATGAATTTTGAATTAACCGAAGATCAAAGAATGATCCGTGATTCAGCAAGAGAATTCGCTCAGGCTGAAGTAGCATCCTCTGCAGTTGATAGAGATATAAAGGCTGAATTTCCTTCAGATATAGTAAAAAAATTAGGAGAACTTGGTTTTTTGGGTATGATGGTTTCCCCTGAATATGGAGGTGCGGGGTTAGATACTATAAGCTATGTACTTGCGATGATAGAGGTTTCGAAGGTGGACGCAAGTGTTGGAGTAATAATGTCAGTTAATAATTCATTGGTGTGTCACGGCCTTGAAAAATATGGATCAGACTATATAAAGCAGGATTATCTTGTTCCACTGGCTAAAGGTGAAAGATTAGGCGCGTTTGCTTTATCGGAACCTGAAGCTGGCAGTGACGCAACTAAGCAAAAAACAACTGCGGATAAACAGGGTGAGTTTTACGTACTTAATGGAATGAAAAACTGGATTACTAATGGTAAGAATGCTGACTGCTATTTGGTAATGGCAACAACTGATAAAGAAAAAGGGCACAAAGGGATTTCTACATTGCTAGTAGAAAAAGGTACGGAAGGGTTTTCGCAGGGGAAAAAAGAAGATAAATTAGGAATCAGAAGTTCTGATACTTGTTCGCTCGCTTTTGAAAATTGCAAAGTGCCGGTAAAAAACCTTGTTTGGGAAGAAGGTAAAGGATTTAATTTTGCAATGAATACACTAAACGGTGGAAGGATTGGAATTGCAGCGCAGGCTATTGGAATTGCTGAAGCTTCTCTTGAAGCTTCTATTAAATATGCTAAAGAGAGAAAAGCTTTTGGTCAGACAATTTCAAATTTTCAGGCTGTTCAGTTTAAGATTTCCGATATGGCTATGAAAGTTGATACAGCAAAACTGCTTACATTTAAAGCTGCAGCACTAAAAGATGCAGATAAAAAGTATTATAAAGAAGCAGCAATGGCTAAATTATATTCTTCTAAAATTGCTGTTGAGTGTGCCTTGGATGCAATACAGATTCATGGTGGCTATGGTTATGTCAGGGAATACCTTGTTGAAAGATATTTGAGAGATTCAAAGATTACTGAAATTTATGAAGGCACGTCTGAAATACAAAGAATGGTAATTGCCAGAGCTCTTTTAGATGGGAAATAAACTAATAGTAATTCCGGTTGGAAATTGTTTAAAAAACAGCTTAAATTGAAGCCGGTTATTTTGTAAAAATGGAACATTTGCATTTTATAGTATTCTGAGGGGATTTGAAATAAATCAGATGGGGTATTCTTTTATTTTCTAATCGCTTTAGAGGAGGTTGGATGAAAAAAGGGTTGATAGTAGGATTATCTATTGGGGGAGCTTTAATAATACTACTAATTATACTTTTTGTATGGGGAAAAAATGTTTACAATAATCTTGTAACATTAAATGAATCTGTAAACCAAAGCTGGAGCCAGGTTGAAAATCAATACCAAAGAAGAGCTGATTTGATTCCAAATCTGGTCAATACAGTAAAAGGATACGCTAATTTTGAAAGAGGAGTGTTGACTGATGTAACTAATGCCAGGGCAAAAGTGGGACAAATGAACGTATCCTCTGAAGTGTTAAATAATCCTCAAGCTTTTCAAAAATTTCAATCTGCTCAAAATGAATTAAGTGGTGCCTTATCTAGGCTTCTTGTTACTGTTGAAAATTATCCCGAATTAAAAGCGAATGAAAACTTCCTCCAGCTACAAGCACAACTTGAAGGAACGGAAAACAGAATCTCTGTTGAAAGAAGAAGGTTTAATGAAACTGTACAGAGTTATAATACCAATATAAAATTGTTTCCTAATTCTATCTTTGCGAATTTTTTTGGATTTAGGGAGAAGCAGTATTTTAAAGCAACTGCAGGAGCAGAAACACCTCCTAAAGTAGAGTTTTAATTTTAATGAAGTTACTTTTTTCATTTCTTTTTTCTGTTGTAATATTAAATGCGCAGCCAAAAGTACCTCAACTTGAACACTGGGCAAATGATTTTACAAGTACTTTATCATCTTCTGAAATAAATAACCTTGATGCAAATCTAAAAATCTATCAGGATTCTACTTCAAATCAGCTTGTATTTTTAATGATTCCTACATTAGATAATTATCCGCTTGAATATTATAGTATGGATGTAGCTGAAAAAAATAAAATCGGAACTAAAGAACATGACAACGGTGCATTATTCTTAGTCGTTAAGAACGATAGAAAAATGAGAATAGAAGTTGGCTATGGCTTAGAAGGAGTTTTGCCTGATGCATTATGCAGTTCGATAATCAGGAATGTTGTTGCGCCGCATTTTAAGAGAGATGAATATTATGCAGGAGTAACCGATGGTCTGAGTGTAATGGTCTCGGCGATCGCAGGTGAATATAAAGCTGATAAAAAAATAAATAATCGTGACCGAGACAAAGATGTTTCGGGAATAGGAACACTAATGTTTGTTATTTTTGTTATTATAATGTCTCTTCTTCGTAGAGGAAGAAGGGGAGGTGGGTTTATATTTTTTCCCGGAGGATTTGGTGGAGGCTCCGGCGGAAGTTTTGGTGGAGGTGGAAGCTTCGGAGGTTTTAGCGGAGGTGGCGGTGGCTTCGGTGGAGGCGGTGCCAGTGGTGGGTGGTAACCTAGTCTTCTTTTAATCTCTTGAAATGTTTTGTTAGCATTAGAAAAAGAAAATTTTTATTTTTATCAAGTAGTTATAAATAGTTCTCATCACGGTAGAGTAATTCTAAAAAAGTAAAGGAGTTTTTTAATGGCAATAATGATAACTGAGGAATGTATCAACTGCGGTGCCTGTGAACCCGAATGTCCTAACACTGCCATTTACGAAGGTGCACAGGAATGGGAACTTGCTGGTACAACCTATGGTGAAGGCCAGGCTGCACCAAGTGGTGCTGATGGTTTTTTCTCTAATGATTTCTTTTATATTGTGCCTGATAAATGTACTGAATGCAAGGGATTTCATGATGAACCACAATGTGCAGCTGTTTGTCCTGTTGACTGCTGCATTCCCGACCCCAAACACGAAGAAGATGAAGAAACACTTTTGAAAAGAAAAGAGTATCTTGACGGAATAGGCAGGTAAATTTAAATTTTATTAATGTTTATTATTGGCTATGCTTTTATGCATAGCCATTTTCATTTTAAAGCTGTTTTTAGGGATACTTTTTAAGAATATCCTTTCTCGTATGAGAGAAATCTGTCTTACTAATTCTTAAAATTCATATATAATGTCCTGAAAATATACGTTTTTTCATCTTTTACAAGACACAAGAGGACTGAGCATCTGGCACAAAATTGGTAATTAATGGGATAATTATTCCAATCGAAAGATTTATTATTAGATAAATGGAGGTCTTAAAATGGCAATAAAAATAACGGACGAATGTATAAATTGTGGAGCCTGTGAACCTGAATGCCCCAATAATGCAATTTATGAAGGTGGGTCCCAATGGGAATATAACGGACAAATGTTTGGTGAAGGCGATGCATCAGCTTCAGGTGCAACCGGGTTTTATTCAAATGATTTCTTTTATGTTGTTCCAGACAAATGTACAGAGTGCAAAGGATTTCACGATGAACCGCAATGCCAGGATGTTTGCCCTGTCGATTGCTGCATTCCTGATCCTGAACATGTTGAAGACGAAACAGCACTCTTAGCAAAAAAAGAAGCTTTAGATGCAATTCGTAATTAATATTTTCTAATAGCATTCTGATTTAAGTTAAAGTGGCTTTAATTAAATAGTTAAAGCCATTTTTTATTTGCAGCCTATTACTTTCCTAAAATATTCCTTTCACATTTCTGTATACTTGTTTAACTTATTATTTAGAATCAAAATTCTAAATAATTTTGCCGGAATTTCATGCAAATTGGTAAATATAAATTAACTGTTGTTAACACAGGGTTTTTCCGCTTGGATGGAGGAGCAATGTTCGGAATCATTCCTAAAAATTTATGGCAAAAAACTAATCCACCGGATAAACAGAATAGAATAAAATTAGCCACGAGGAACCTTCTGCTTGAAAATGGAAAAAGAAAAATACTAATTGATACTGGTATGGGAACTAAATGGAACGATAAAGCAAAAGCAATTTATGATATCGATCAGGCAAAACATTCAATTGAAATATCTCTCGGTGAGCTAAACATAAGACCCGAAGCCATCACAGATGTTATTCTGACACACCTCCATTTTGACCATACAGGCGGTTCTACAAAATCGGAAAATGAAAAAATTGTTCCGACTTTTCCTAACGCAAAATATTATGTACAGAAGAAGAACTATAAATGGGCCATGAATCCCTCTGAAAGAGACAGGGGAAGCTATATAAAAGAAAATTTTTTACCGCTATCTAATGAAGGAGTTCTAAAATTAATTGACGGTAAAGAAAAATTCGATGACGAAATTGATTTTATTATAATTAACGGGCACACATTTGCTCAACAACTTCTAAAAATATCTGATTCAAAAAACACGGTATTATATTGTTGCGATTTGTTTCCAACAACCTCGCACATTCCATTACCTTATGTTATGGGTTATGACCTTCAACCATTAGTAACTGTTGAAGAAAAAAAGAAAATTTTGCCGCTCGCTGTTGATGAAAACTGGAAGTTGTTTTTTGCACATGATCCGGAAATAGTTTGTGCTACAGTTGTAAATACCGAAAAAGGCTTTAAAGTTGGTGAAAAATTTAATGAGCTCAGATAAAACAAATATAGATGGATTTACTAAAGTCTGTACTTTTGAGGAATTAAAAGAACAAGAGGGGAGAAGGTTTATTATAGATGATGTTGAACTTGCTCTATTTAAACTTGAAGGTAAAGTATATGCTTTGAGCAATGTCTGTCCGCATCAGCATACTACAATGATATATGATGGTTTTATTGAGCATGGCTGTGTTATTTGTCCCGTGCATGGTTGGATGTTTGATCTGCAAACCGGAAATACACCTACAGGAAGAAAAGGATTGGATACGTATGAAACAAGGATTCTTGATAACTACGTTTATGCAAAGTTTTCCAAAAAAGAATTAAAATGGTAAAGTGATTTACTTAAGTAATGAAACTGACTAATGATACAGTGATTAATGAAGCAAGAACTGCAGGATTTGACCTTGTGGGTTTTGCAAAAGCGGAAGAGCTAAATGAAGAAATAAAAAAGTTGTTGGAGTGGCTGCGGAGAGGTTATCAGGCAGGAATGAAATATATGGAACATAATCTCGAAAAAAGAAAAAATGTAAACAAAGTACTTTCTGATGCCAAAAGTATAATTTCACTCGCAATTAATTATTACACTGAAGAGAACTATTCCAATGAACCGAACTCAGGCAAGATTTCTCGGTATGCTTGGGGAAAAGATTATCACCTTGTAGTATGGGATAAACTCTTAGTTCTGGAGAACTCATTAAAAGAATTAGATCCTTCATTTAATTCTATCTCGTATGTCGATACCGGGCCAGTAATGGATAAGGTATGGGCAAAAAAAGCAGGATTAGGGTGGATTGGTAAACACACAAATTTGATCAACAAAGAATATGGAAGCTGGATTTTTCTGGCTAATATAATTACAAACTACGAATTTAATTATTCGACTGAGATAGAAGATTCTTGTGGCTCCTGTACAGCTTGTATTGATGCTTGTCCGACTAATGCAATCGTTGAAGAATATGTCGTTGATTCAAATAAGTGTATTTCAAACCTTACTATTGAAAATAAAGAGGATATACCGATTGAGTTAAAAGGAAAGTTCGACAATTGGTTATATGGGTGTGATATTTGTCAGGATGTATGTCCCTGGAATATTAAATTCTACCAAATAACCCCTCTTCAGGAATTCAGACCTAATAAAGATCTTAAAGAAATTCCACTTGATGATGTATTATCAATGAATAATTCACAATTCAGGGAGAAGTTTGCTATAAGCCCAATAAAAAGAGCAAAATTAAAAGGACTAAAGAGGAATGCTGAATTTTTGAAATCTGAATCTTTTTAAGGATTTTTGAATCGTATAATAATGCGTTAAAAGAAATTTTGTAAATGAAAATTCTTAATTTTATTAAATAGATAAATATTCTAATTCTGAAAGCGGAGAAATAATGGCTGATAATCATCATAAAATAATAGTTATTGGATCAGGACCGGCAGGATTTACTGCTGCATTATATGCCGGAAGAGCAAATCTTAACCCCATAGTATTTGAAGGAATCCAACCAGGTGGTCAATTGACAATAACAACGGAAGTCGAGAACTATCCTGGTTTTGAGCAGGGGATACAGGGGCCTGAATTAATGGACGTAATGAGAAAACAAGCGCAAAGATTTGGTGCGAAATCGATTTATAAAGAGATAACAGAGGTTGATTTTTCGAAGAGACCTTTCACCCTAAAAACTTATGAAGGCGAAGAATATAAAGCTGATGCTGTTATTATCTCTACAGGAGCATCAGCAAAATTATTAGGTCTAGAAAGCGAAAATAAATTTATGGGCTTTGGTGTTTCTGCCTGTGCAACCTGTGATGGATTCTTTTTCAAAAACCAGAAAGTACTTGTTGTTGGCGGTGGAGATACAGCAATGGAGGAAGCAAATTATTTAACCAAACATGCTTCTGAGGTTATTCTTATTCACAGACGTGATGAGTTCCGGGCTTCAAAAATTATGACTGAAAGAGCAAAGAAAAACTCTAAAATAAAATTTATGACCAGTAAAGTTGTTAAAGAGGTTTTGGGAAAGGAAGAGAATGGAAGAAAGATTATGACCGGGGCAATACTCGAAGATACCAAAACCGGGAAGAGTGAAAAGGTAAAAGCCGACGGTCTGTTTATAGCCATTGGTCATAAGCCCAATACTGATTTGTTTAAAGGTATCCTCGAAATGGATGAGACAGGATATTTAAAAGTTAAGCCGGGGACTACTTATACTAATATTCCGGGTGTTTTTGCAGCTGGTGATGTAGCAGATAAAAACTACCGGCAGGCAGTTACCGCTGCTGGTACAGGTTGTATGGCTGCAATTGATGCTGAACGCTGGCTGGCTGAACAGGAAAGTTAAAGGAATTAAAGGCGTCCTAAGGACGCCTTTTTTGTAATTGCTTAACTATGATTAGATAATTTGTGTGCCACTACATTAGCTACTACAAAGCCGATGCCTGTTACCGTAAATAATAATAGTGGAACCCAATAATCTTTATATGTAGAATCTTCAAGAATTAAACCTAAGCCTAAGCCAAGGCCAAAGAAGAAGCAAATAATACCAAACTTTAAGAGTCTGAATGGTTCTCCACTTCTTTTTGTTTCAAAGAATTCTTTGATGGAATCAGCATCAAAATTCTTTTCAATCAACATTTGTCTTTCCTTGGATCTTAAGTAGAAATAAACTACCAATATTAAGCCTGATACCAGGAAGAAAACTATTGGTATAAAAACCGCTACTACTCTCTCTTCCATTTTTTATCTCCTTATTTTTTAATATTCTATCAATTTGACTATTGTTCCGTTTTTCAGGTTACACAACGAATCTTTTTTTATTTTCGTTCATTGGTTAAGACAATTAAAATGTTAATTAGGTTACACTCAGGAATCAGGCTAAATTTGTTCAATTTTGCATATATTTGATTTTGTTCAAAATAAGTAGTTATTTGAGGAAGTTGCTTGGTCTATTTCTTCTTATTCTCTGCTTGTGTTAGGGCTTTGTGTAACCTTTTAACAGCAAAATATGTCTTAAAGACAAAATGAAGAACCTTACAGATCTGGAAATAATTGAATCTGTCAAAAGAGGTAATAAATCTGATTATGCAATTATTATTGACAGGTATAAGAACAGAGCCTTTTCCCTCGTTAAGCGAATGCTTAAAAACGAAATGGACGCAGAGGAGGTTCTTCAGGATTGTTTTATCAAAGCTTATGATTCACTTAAAACTTTCAGGCAGGAATCAAAGTTTTCAACGTGGTTTTATAGAATTGTTTACAATACAACTTTGACGAAGCTTTCGAACAGGAAAAGAAAAATAGAATCTGAAATGTCTTCAATTGATGAACATTTTGATCTTGAAAGTGGATATGATTTTAAGGTTTCAGAAAGGAAAGATTTATCAGAGTTTGTGAAGGATATGGTCAAAAAATTGCCTGAAAATTATTCGTTGGTTATAACAATGCATTATTTGAACGAAATGAGTTGTGAAGAAATAAGCGAAACATTAAATACATCGGTTTCAAATGTTAAAGTTATGCTATACAGGTCAAGAAATGCATTGAGAGACCTTCTACTGAAAAACGATTATGCAGAGGAATTATTATGAATAAGTTATCTGATGAAGTATTAAATAAATATTTGGACAATGATCTTAGTCAGGCAGAATTAAAAACAATTCGTGATCAGTTGCAAAGTTCTGAAGAAGACAGAAAAAGATTGCGAGCATTACAGCTTATACACAGCAGTTTGAAAAATATTGAGGGTGAATCAATATCCCCCAATTTTACGTCGACGCTGATGGGAAAAATTGTGAAAAAATCGAAAGCTAAAAAAGAACAACGTTTTTTTATTTTTTCTATATCTTCTGTTTTTATAATTATAGCACTTGGAATAATTGGTTATGTAATTTCACTTATTTTAGCAACACCACAATCAGCAGGTGACACAGTTGCCGGAACTAAGGAAACTGTGACTGTACTGGAAAATTTAATTGTACCAATAAAAACATTTTTAAGTAAGCTAAATATATCTATGATCGGCAGTGTATTTTCACTAGGACTTTTGATTTCAGTATATTTTATATTAGATCTTATGAAACATTCAAAAGGGAATCTGGGCAGACAACATTAAGGTTATAACAATTTTTTATTTTCACGTTAGAATTTAAATTTATTTTACCCTGTCCATTTAACCCGTCAACCCTTAAATAATTGTCATATTGTTAGTATATTTGTAGTGTATTATTTCTATTGGTGAAACAATATGCAAACAAAAGTGGGGTATGTTACAATTCTTGGTCTTCCAAATGCCGGTAAATCTACTTTATTGAATGCTTTACTGGGACAAAAGCTTGCAATTACAACAAGCAAGCCACAAACTACGCGTAAAAGACTCATTGGGATACTCTCGGATAAAAATTATCAGATCATATTTCTGGATACACCGGGAATTCTGAAACCAGCTTATTTGTTGCAGGAGAAAATGATGGACACGGTAATTCAGTCAATTAAGGATGCCGATGTAATTCTATTGATCCTTGATGTGGCTTTGGATCCCGAAGGTAAAGAAACGCTAAAAGATGCTTTTATTTATGAACTTTTAAGTAAGAGTAAAAAACCTAAAATTTTACTTTTGAATAAGATTGATATGTCTACGCAGGAGCAGGTATCTGAATTGATTTCAAAAGTTGAAAAAACAAAATATTTCAGGGATATAATTCCTATCTCGGCCAAGCAGGCTTATAATGTACACAGTGTAATAAACGAAATTATCGAGTGTTTGCCTGAAGGTTCAAAATTTTATCCCGATGACGATATATCAAATGAAAATGAAAGGTTCTTTGCTTCAGAAATCATCCGGGAAAAGATATTTGAACAATATAGGGATGAGATTCCCTATAGCTGTGAGGTTGTAATTACTGACTTTAAGGAACGAGAAGCCGGTAAAGATTTTATTCAGGCTGAGGTCGTTGTTGAAAGAGAAAGTCAGAAAGGAATATTAATTGGAAAGGAAGGAACAGCTCTGAAGAAAGTGGGAGAGAAATCCCGTACAGCTATTGAAGAATTTTTACAAAGGCCTGTTTATCTTGACCTTCACGTAAAGGTCAGGAGCAAATGGAGAACGGACGAAAAAATGCTTAAATCTTTCGGTTACACCGACGAGAAAGATTAAGTTTTCTGGACCTAAACAACCCATTTCTTGCAAAATCAAAAGTAACTAATGAAGAAGTTCTTTTCTGAAGGTGCGCTTGTTTTCATAACCTTACTATGGGGTGTAACATTCGTTGTTATTAAACTTTCATTAACTGATGTTTCACCTCTTCTTTTTGTCTCGTTACGTTTTACACTTGCCGCAATAATATTATTCCCATTTATGTTCAAAGTATTAAAAACTTCAAATAGGGAATTTTTAATTGGTGGGATTATTTTAGGACTTCTAAATTTTGGCGGTTATGCCACTCAAACCATCGGATTGAAGTTTACATCGGCTACAAAGTCAGGATTTATCACCGGCACGTTTGTAATCTTTACCCCGATACTTCAATTAATTATTGAAAAAAGAATACCGAGAAAAGAAAATGTATTGGGAATTATTTTGGTACTCCTTGGCCTGGCTTTTTTATCAAGCAGAGGGGACTCAATATTTGATGTTTTTACGGAGCTTGGAAAAAATTTTAACATTGGTGATTTTTTTACATTATTGTGTGCAATACTATTTGCGGGATATATTGTTTATCTCGATATGGTCAGCCATAAGATAGATTATAAATTGTTGGTATTTGTCCAAATAATCGTAACAGGAGTTTGTGGTTGGTTCTTCACTTATTTTTTGGAGGTTTCAGGCTTCGAAAAATTTGGTTTCCAATTGAACGGGACCGTTATTTTTGCTGTGTTTTATACTGCAGTACTGGCAACAATTGTTGCAATAACACTTCAAACAAAGTATCAAAAATATGTAACGCCTACTAAAGCGGCGATTATATTCTCGCTTGAACCAATATTTGCAGCACTTTTTGCTTTTTTAATTATCAATGAACGAATCTCAGGCTTTGGCTTTATCGGATGTATTTTTATATTTACAGGACTGCTGGTCAGTGAATTAATGGGAAAAATAAAAGCTACCGATGAACAGTAATGAAAAAAGGGCCGAAATTTTAGTAAATGGACTAGTGCAGGGTGTCGGTTTCAGATATTTTGTAATGCGTGAAGCCCAGAATCTTGGATTGAAAGGTTTTGTGAAAAATCTGTATACTGGTGAAGTTCTGACTGTGGTTGAGGGTGATAAAGTTTTAATAGAAGACCTGTTTAAAAAAATTAAAATTGGACCTTCTCACGCGTCTGTCAGGAATGCCAATATTAATTGGGACGGAACAAAAAACGAATTTACTCATTTTGAGATAAGACATTGAAAAATAATTTCAGAACAGGCATAGGTTTCGATGTACATGCATTTGCGAAAGGGAGAAAATTAATTATCGGTGGAATTGAAATTCCATTCGATAAAGGTTTAAAGGGTCACTCAGATGCAGATGTACTTTTACACGCAATCAGTGATGCACTTTTAGGAGCCCTGGCTTTAGGAGATATTGGTAAACATTTTCCTGATACTGATCTTGAGTTTAGAGGAGCGGATAGTGCAATACTTCTGAAAAAAATTTATGAAATGATCCTTAAAAAAGGATATATAATCAGCAATCTTGATTCTATTGTGGTTTTGGAAAAACCAAAACTTGCTCCATACATATTTCAAATACAAGATAAGATAGCAGAAATTTTAGAAACTGAAGCTGAAAATATTTCTATAAAGGCTACTACAACTGAAAAACTTGGATTTGTTGGAAGGGGAGAGGGTATTTCTGCTCTTGCAACAGTTTTACTAATTAAAAAATAATGTATGTTTGAAAATATTCTTTCCGATATTTCCCGGCTCACTCCGTTTTGGTTATATGTTGTGCTTTTTTTCTTTTCTTTTATTGAAAATGTTTTTCCCCCTTCTCCAAGTGATTTTGTTATAGTTGTGGGAGGTTCATTAATAGGTACCGGTAGCATTCACTTTATTCCAACTTTATTAGTAACTACATTAGGAAGTGTTCTTGGATTTATGACTCTCTTTTTTATAGGTTTATTTCTTGACAAAAAAGTTTTACATACAGGAAAGATAAAATTTATTTCTGTGAAAAATCTGGATAAAGTAGAAAACTGGTTCAATCGTTATGGCTATGGAATAATTTTAGGAAACAGATTCCTGCCGGGTACACGATCAGTCATATCTTTTTTTTCTGGTATGAGCAGGCTAAGTATAAGAAAAACAATTAATTACAGCGCTATTAGTGCTCTTGTTTGGAACGCGGTAATAATTTACCTTGGAATAATTTTCGGTCACAATGTAGAACTTGTAGATAAATATCTTTCAACTTATAGTAATATTGTGCTTGCAATAACGGGACTGGTTATACTTATTTTTGTGATAAGATTTTTTATTCGAAAAAGAAGAAATAAAAATTGAAAAAAATATTTTTTAAAAATAGAATTTCTCCTTCAAAACAAGAAAAAAAAGAGCAAAATAATCATAGGCTCCTTTTAATGTTGAGTGGAATCTTGCTCGGGATTTCATTCCCCCCTTTCCCGTTCCCTTGTCAGTTATTTATGTTTATAGCATTTGTTCCTTACTTATATGTTATTGAAGAGAAAAAAACGCTGGCCGAAATTAATCGCGCCACTTACCTGGCATTTTTTATTTTTTGTTTGATAACTATTTATTGGGTCGGCAGCTGGCAAAAAGGAGCTGATCCATTTCTGATGATTGCGGGTGGGACATTATTATTTTTCAATCCTTTATTGTTTCTTATTCCTTCCACTCTTTATTATCTGGCTAGAAGATCACTTGGCTCAGTTACAGCATTAATGTTTTTCCCATTCTTCTGGATCACTTATGAATATCTTTATATGCTTACGGACATCAGTTTTCCATGGTTAACTCTTGGAAGTGGCTTGTCACGTTTTACCATTTTTATTCAGATAGCAGATATAATTGGAGCAGTAGGAATTTCAGTTATTGTGGTGTATACAAATATTCTCTTTTATAAAGCTTATTTAAAATTCAAAGTTTCTCCCAAATCGTTTGCTTTTTATGTCGCTGCAATAGTATTAATTTTTGCGTTGGTGTTATTTTATGGCAATTACAAACTATCTACGTTTAAGATTTCGAATAACAAAGTTAGGGTAGGATTAGTTCAGCCAAACATTGATCCGTGGGACAAATGGCAGCAAAACAACCTGGATGAATCGCTCCAGGAATATTTATCCCTTTCCCGTGAGGCTACCGAAAGGGGTGCAAATCTTATTTTGTGGCCGGAAACAGCTTTGCCTGTTTATTTAACAACTATGGCCTATTTATCTGAAAAAGATTCAATTTATAATTTTCTTCATTCTACAGATTCCTACTTGTTAACAGGAATGCCCGATATACATTATTACAGATCGAACGAGAAAATCCCTGATGATGCGAAATTTAGCTCCCAGGGCGATTTTTATTATTCGATCTATAATGGAGTGTTGTTGCTTTCTCCTTATTCAATGAACATTGAAAAGTATGGAAAAATGAAACTTGTTCCTTTTGGAGAAAAGGTTCCTTTCTCCGAACAACTTCCTTTTCTTGCTAAAATATTTAGCTGGGGAGTTGGTATTTCCGGATGGAATGTAGGAAGGGACACAACAGTATTTAATCTCACAATAAATATTAAAAAAGATTCAACAACAATTAACTACCCGTTAAAAATTAATAGCCTTGTTTGTTATGAGTCTGTTTATCCATATTTTGTCACAAACTTCATACGTAAAGGAGCTGATTTAATTACAGTAGTAACAAACGATAGCTGGTACGGTAAATCCAGCGGGCCATATCAGCATAAAGAAATTGCGGTCCTTCGTGCGATTGAAAACAGGAAATCAGTAATACGGGATGCAAACGGAGGTATAAGCTGTATAATAGATCCACTTGGCAGAACATTAAAGCAATCAAAACTTTTTACAAGAATGGTTCTGGTTGGAGATGTACCTATTCAGGAAGGTGAGACATTTTTCACAAAAAACCCAATGATAATTCCATTCTTTGCTGTTTTCCTATCTCTTGCTGTGTTCCTTTACTTCTTGATTTTAAAATTCAGGAAGAAGTTAAAATAATTAGTTGAAAATTTTTGTAGATTCATAATTCAATTTGTAAAAGTAAAAACTGAAGTTACATTGGAAAAATTGATTGATCTCAGGAGTGATACTGTAACAAAACCTTCTCTGGAAATGCGGAAAGCTATGTCTGAAGCTGAAGTAGGTGACGATGTTTTTAAAGAGGACCCGACTGTAAATAAACTTGAAAAATATGCCGCCGAACTTCTCGGAAAAGAAGCGGCACTTTACGTAGCCAGCGGAGTTATGGGTAATCAAATTTGTCTGAATGTTTTAACAGAACCTGGTGATGAAGTCATTTGTGAATTTGATTCACATATTTTTAATTATGAATCAGGTTCACCTGCTGCTTTGAGTGGAATTCAGTTATTGCCAATTAAAGGGGAAAAAGGGGTTTTTACTCCAGAGCAAGCAGAACAATTTATAAGACCTGTCAGTGCATATTATATGCCACACACAAAAGTAATTGAGGTGGAAAACACTCATAATAGAGCGGGAGGAACGATCCATCCAATTGAAAATATCATTGCATTAAAAAACCTTGCGGGAAAGCATAATCTTTTTTATCATCTTGATGGAGCCAGGCTTTGGAATGCCTGCGCTGTAACAGGAATTTCTCCTGCTGGATACGCTTCACATTTTGATTCTGTTTCTTGTTGTCTGTCAAAAGGTCTTGGTGCACCGGTTGGATCAATAATAGCTGGTACAAAAGATTTTATTACAAAAGCTTTTCGAGTTCGTAAAGCCTGGGGAGGGGGAATGAGACAACTTGGGCTTATGGCAGCAGCCGGTTTGTATGCTCTTCAGAATAACAGAGAAAGACTAAAAGAAGATCATGAAAAAGCACAAGTATTAGCTAAAGCTATAAATGAAAATCCAAATCTTGAAATCGATATAGATTCTGTACAAACAAATATCCTGATATTTAAACCTTTAAAAATTTCTGTCGAGGAGTCTCTAAAAAGATGCAAGGAAAAAGGACTTCTTCTATCGATTGGGAAAATTGATTCTTTAAGAGCTATCTGCCATTTGGATATTTCCTTTGATGAAATTGAAAAAACTAAAAGGATATTGGAAGAGGTTTTTAATTAGCTGAGAAAAATGGACGTAGAAAAATTTCGACATAAAATCTCCGTAAGGGTTCGTTTCAACGAAGTCGATATGGTTGGTGTATGTAACAATGCGGTTTATATAAATTACTTTGAAACCGCACGGATAGAATACATCAAAGATGCAGGACTTATACCCAAAGGAGGAATTTTTTCAGATGGCAGATTGTTTTTTGTTGTCAGAAATGAAATTAATTACCTAAGGCCCGCTTTTTTTGATGAAGACCTTAATATTTATACCAGAATGTCTTATATTAAAAGCTCAAGCTTCGGATATGAGCATGTTGTTAAGAGAAGTCGGAACGGTGATATTTTAGCTGAAGGTAAAGGTGTATTGGTTCACGTTGATCCTACAACAAAAAAATCAACAGTATTACCGGATGAGTTCTATGAAAAGATTTCTGCTTTTGACCCGGAGGTTGAAATAATCAGGGAATAATACAGGGGCTACTAAATGCGAACTATAATTTTTGATATCGAAACTTCTGCATATCCGTTCGAGTCTCTCTCGGAAAGCCAACAAGAATATTTACTCAGGTATGCGAATAAAGAGAACGATCCTGAAGCTCAAAAAAGAATGGAAGAGGATGCGATTCGCTATATGAGTCTTTATCCATTTACAGCAAAAGTTGTTGCAATAGGATTATATGATGTCGAAAAAAATAAATCTTTTGTTTATTACGAAAATGTGGAGACTGAAGAATGGTTTTCTGAAGAAAATAATACGCAATATAAAGGACTGCCGGAATCTGAGATGCTACAATCATTCTGGAAGATTATTGAACTTGCGGATAGAATAGTAACATTTAATGGTAGAAATTTTGATGCACCGTTTCTTATGTTGCGTTCAGCAATGTTGAAATTAAAACCTTCAAGAAATTTAGTTACTAACCGATACGATAGATCGTTTCATATCGATTTACTTGACCAATTTACATTCTATGGGTTAACAAGAAAATTTAACCTTGATTTTTATTGTAATGCTTTTGGAATAGAATCTCCGAAATCAAAAGGGATATCGGGAATGGAGGTGAAAAGTCTTTATGATGCCGGAAAGGTGAAAGAAATTGCCATTTATTGTGGAAAGGACATTTATGCAACATATGAGCTATTTAGAATATGGGAACAATTTTTGAACCTTTGATAACTGCTAATTTTAATAGGAATTACAGCAATCCTTAAAAATTTTTTTACAAAAAAGTTTATAAATTCTTAAATAATAATATATTTGAAGTAGATTTTGTATGACTTTTGTGTAAAGGGATGTTTTGCAGGCTTGATATCAATAATTTTTTGGAGGATCTGTGAAAAAATTAACTGCAATTTTATTTTTATGTAATATAATTATCTTTTCTTTCGTCTCGTATGGACAGGATAATTCTACCGGGGATTTTAACAACACAATAAAGAATCTTTCCTCTGATGCTGCACAAGGATACGTTGGACCAGTAATTGGTAGTTTTGGCTCAAACCTGAATACAGGCTGGGTTACAAAAGCTCCTTCTCCAACACAATTTTCTTTTACACTGGAGTTAAAAGTTATTGCTATGGGATCAGTTCTGAATGATGATCAGAGAACTTTTTCTACAACAGGTCTGTTCAGATTTACTGACAGTCAGGCTGAGCAACTACTAGATAGTTATAGCGGAAGTTATTCTTCTAATGATAGGGATGCTCTCAAAAGTCAAATTTTAAACACAGAATTTAATGTCGGTATATCAGGGCCGACAATCGTGGGTTCTGAAGATGAAAGAGTAAATGTTAGTTTCCCGGGTCAAACCTTTACAGTGAATGGAAATGATTATACTATACCTGCACAGAATATAGAGCTTTCAGATGTAAAAGGTTTTCTTAATAACATTTCTTTGTTCCCAACAGCAACAATTCAATTAGGAATAGGAACATTTTTGGGCACCAACTTCGCTATCAGATGGTTTCCCAAAGTTAACATTAAAGACCTTGGTGATTTTACTTACTGGGGTTTCGGTGCTGTTCACAACCCTGCGGTATGGTTTGATGAGCAGTTCCCGGTTGATATTGCTGTAGGCTATTTTTATCAAGACCTAAAAGTAGGCACAATATTTGAAACTAAAGCTAATATGTTTGGGATTTATGCCAGCAAGACTTTTGGTTCAATCATTGCTTTTACTCCTTATTTCGGGCTTACCACAGAATCTTCCACAACTATAATAAATTACGATTATACGTATACTGACGGTAACGGAGTTGAGCAAAGTTCGAATGTTAATTTTGAATTAGACGGAACAAATAGTGCAGGATTTACGGTTGGAGCAGCATTTAAATTGGCAATTCTTAATCTGAATATAGATTACAAATTTGCCAATGTAAAAACAGCAAGTGCCGGTTTAACCTTCGGATTCTGATAACATTTCAATAATATTTTTATAAGTACAGCCGCGAATTTTTTGCGGCTTTTTTATATAATATATCCAAATTTCAACATAATTTTTATATCTTTCTATAGCGGATTACCCCGAAAATTCGTATAGACTTCTTAGCCGAAATCATTTATAATTGTCGGACATTTTTATAGGAGTTTAAAATGATCTCTAGGGTAAAAATTCGCAATGTCAGGCGTTCTGATTTTGAGGCGATCAGAATTCTACAACAAAAAGTTTATCCGCACTTAAAGCCCTGGTCATTTGAACAATTGGAAAATCACATAAAAGTTTTTTCTGAAGGACAATTTGTTGCAGAATTTGAAGATAGAATTGTCGGTACTGCCAGCTCATTAATAATCTTTTGGGAAGAATATGGACCTCTGCATAGCTGGCGAGAAATTACTGGAAATGGAACATTTAATACCCACACTCCGGAAGGGAAAACATTATATGGCGCCGAAGTTTGTGTCGATCCTGATTTAAGAAAAAAGGGAATAGGGAGAAAGTTATACACAGCGAGAAGGAAACTATGTAGAGAGTTAAACCTAAAAAGAATTATCGCGGCAGGTAGAATTCCAAATTATCATAAATACGCTACCAGGTATGATGCACACACCTATGCGATGCATGTAATCTGGGGAGATATCTATGATCCTGTTCTTACTTTTCAGATAAAAGAAGGATTTCAATTTTGCGACATTATAGATAATTATTTAATTGGTGATACCTATTCATTGGAAAATGCCACATTGATAGTTTGGCTAAATCACGATTATAAATCAGAAAAAGAAAAAAGGAGAAAAGAATGAGAGTAAGGATAGCTGCGATACAGTACCACTTACGGAAAATTAATTCTTTTGAAGAATTTGAGCAACAGATTGATTTTGTAATGGAATCTGCTGCTGAATATAATCCTCACTATGTATTACTTCCTGAACTATTTACCACCCAGTTATTATCATTTGTTCAGACTAAAGAAGCGTATTCTGCAGTCAGGAGGCTTGGTGAATATACTGATCGGTACGTTAAATTAATGAAGTCCTATGCAGTGCAGCATAAATTTTACTTAATTGGAGGTACCCACCCTACTAATCTGAATGGTGGTGTTATTAATAGAGCATATTTGTTTACACCCGAAGGTAAGGTATTCACACAGGATAAAGTTCATAGAACAAGGTGGGAAAAAGGACTCTGGAAAACGGAACCCGGTCACGAATTTAAAGTCTTTAAAACTCAATACGCTCCGATATCAATAATGGTTTGTTATGACGTTGAATTTCCAGAAGCTGCAAGAATGGTTTCTGAAGCCGGTGCGGAAATAATTTTTGTTCCGTCCTGCACAGATGACAGACAGGGATTTTTGAGAGTAAGATATTGCTGTCAGGCGCGTGCAATTGAAAATCAAGTGTTTGTTGTAATGACAAGTACGGTAGGTAATTTACCTGTTGAAAATATGAACTTACATTATGGTCAGGCTGTAATTATGACACCCTCTGATTTTCCTTTCTCCCGTGATGGCATAGCAGCAGAAGGAATTATAAACCAGGAACAAATTATAATCGCTGATCTGGATCTTGATTTGCTGGATGAGAACAGATTGAAGGGCTCAACAATTCCTTTGATGGACAAAAGGCAGGATATCTATAAGAAGAATGCTGTAATAGAGGATACCAGATAACCTAAGCTGCAGCTAAACCGGAAATTTGTTCTTTAATATCCTTTACTTTTTTATCAGCATGGAGTGATTTGAAATACTTTAGGGCTTCTGTAAACATTGATTTACTTCTTGGTGCATTGCCTATGTTTTTATAAAGAACTCCTAGCTCATAAAAAGTTTCTGCTTCGTTAAGCTTGTTGCCGAGTTCTTTATTTATCCTTAAACTTGTTTTAAGAAAATTTTCAGCTTCAGCGTAGTTCTTTCTGTCCCTCTGAATAATTCCTTTGATTTTATAGACTTCTGCTATTGAAAGCTTATCGTTGGTTCTATGACAAATTTGCATAGCTTTATCTGCAAAAGCATCTGCCAGATTATAATCTTTTTGTAACGCGAATGTGTATGATTTACCGAGGTATGAAATTCCAAGAGTTGGTAAGTAGCCTATCTTCATACAAGCTGAAATACTCCTATCAAATTCTTTAAGCGCTATTTGTGGTCTTTGAGTATTAATATGCATAAATCCGATGTTGTGCCTGATTTCGGAAACACGTTTTAAATCGGAGGTTTTATTGTATGTAATTAAAGCTCGGTTAAAATAAGAAATTGCATCATCATAATTGCCGAGTATATCATTTATAATGCCCAGGTTTATTTCCATCTTGCCCTTAAATTCAGCGTCTCTGGATTTTTCTACCAAATCTAAACTTCTTTCAAAGTGACCGCGTGCTTTCTTGAAATTTCCCTGTTCGCCGAAGATAGTTCCTATTATGTTAAAACAGCTTGAAAGACCTTTTGAGTCATTATTTTTCTTATAAATGTCGGAGGCTTTTCTTGCATAAGCAAAGCCCTTTTCCCATTGAGCTTTTTTTCTAAAGATTACAGAAAGATTGAGAAAGGCATCAGCTCTTAAAATAAATAAGTTAGTTCCTTTTTTAGTTTCATTTATGATTTTTTCAAAAAGTGAAGTTGCTAAATCAAGTTCCCCTATTGTAATGCAATATTGTCCAAGATTCTGAATCAATACGAGATACTTGTTTGCAGAAAGCTTTTCAGAGGCAAAGGTAAGCAGTAAATCAATCTGTCTCTGAATTTCAGTTTGTTTATTGGGTTGGAAATCTATCTGTTTCTTTTCTTTTTTGGTTAATTTTGAAACAGATTTACTTTTATTTGCTTTCTTTTCTGCTACTATCTTTTGAAATTGTTTTATGTCTGTATTACTAAAAAAGATATCCAGTATTTCATCAAACATAAAGCCAATATTTATTTTCTCTGTTTTCATCTTGACCTCAAAATTTAATGTGATTCAGCAGTTATTATAAGTTAATGTTGCTAATATCCTATATCTTAGCGAGCCCATGCGTATCTTGAAAAATGCTTCAACTTTGCGCCATGCACACTCACTGAACCTGTACTTTTGTCAAGGTTAACATCGTCATTGCTTATTATCTGTATATCTGCATTTGGATCATCAGGGATGTAAACAAAATTTAATGGTGAATTAGCTGATGAAAGGGCTGATACGTCTATACCACTGATAGTTGCATCAAGAGTAACTTTACCCTGGAATTGTGAAATATCAGGAAAGAAAGTTAAACTTGCATCATCAGGATCAACAACCATGTATATATCTTCATCTCCATTTAATGCATTTGGAGCAAACGTTAAAGTAGCCTTAATCTTAACTGGCCTTCCATTCGAGGTATTGGTACTGAAGGAAATTAATTTTACCGTTCCGCCTAATGTTCCCCATATTTTGTTTTTGATGATAACTGAATGTTGGGAGGCCCTGAATATTTTATTGTAAAGACCACGCCATTTGTTCAGCTTCATACTGCTGAAGTCTATGTTGTCCAAAGTGACAGGTGTTTCATTGGGCAATTTAGATATAGACATTTTTTCAGCTGTAGGAGAAACAGGATCAAGATTAGAATCCTGACAACCCACCAGGAATAACCCGATTACCCCTATCAATAAAAGTACCTTTTTCATTTTGCTCACCTTGTTTTGTTTGATGAATTAAAATTCCTTTTTTATATCATCTGTTCTTTAATCGACAATAGACATAAGTCTATAAACGTGCCAGTATCGATTCGGTAAATTTTTCCAGCCGTTTGTCGAATAAAAATGGTTTGAGAAATTTTTACATTAAAGTGAGGGAAGTTTTTACTGGTTAATTCTGAGAAAATGTATCAAAAATTGTCAATTTGATCCAGGAGTCAGTTTTAGAAAATTTATATTATTGCAGGAAAGAAGGGAAATGAAGATATGTTATTCTACTTCAGAGGCACTTATTACACCGGCTATAATTAAGCCGCCACCAGCTAATCCTGTATCTTTTAGAACGTTTATCATAGATATTTTCATAAAGTCGGGATTGAATAAACCGGGAATGTGTACAGTGAAAACGATTAACAACAGGACTAAAGACAAAGCAAGGCAGGTCGCTTTTGTATATTTGTTTAAAATAATGCTTAATGAAGCGACGATTAAAAAAGTACCAATCAAGAATACCCAAATAATACCCCCCGGCATAAATGAAGGTACATAATGCAGATAGGTTCCAGCATTGATTATATGGTTTATTCCAAGGATTGCAAAAAAGATTGCATATATTAATCTTACAGGTTTTGAAGTTATAATTTTCATAGCGTTTCAAAAAAAACTATTGCACCCTTTCCGGTAGTTCAAATTTGATTTCGAAAAGAGCAAAAGCTTAAGATTTAAATATTTGAGAAACAAGCGAAAAATATGTTTTGAATATGTATCTGTACATGAGCATTTCCTTCTTAAATATAAGAGCTGAAAAACAAGTCCTTATTTCTTTATTTTAAAAATGTAAGTTAAAACCAATCATTACTCTAGGTACAATTTGGGGCTGATTTATTGCCTGGTCAGCATCGGAATAAGTATAACCATTCCTGCTATTTATGGCTGTTCCATCTGGGTTATATGCTGTATCGTGTCCTTCAATTGTACTATCTAGGTAATAATCAACCCCGGTTGACAAAATCATATCCAGACTTGGTATTATCATAAAATAGCTTTCAGCGCCTAATCCAAAACCCCACTGGCTACTGGTTATCTTAAAGAATTCATTTCCATTAATAAAATCAAACTCACCAGAGAATGTGGAATATCTTGGACCTCCGAAAATATAGAATCTTTTTAGTGACAAGAAGTTAACTTTGTAAAGCAAATCCATTCTAAAATTCCAATCAGTTCCACTTTTTTCGGGTACACCGTTAGTTGCATCGTTTATAAAAATTTTCCTTGCAGCCAGGGCATTTCCCGGATCTAAAGTAGTGTAGCCTATAGCAAATCTTACAGATAATGGAAAATCTTTTGCGAAATTTGAAACCATTAAGTTTCCTTGTAAACCAAATCCACCATTATATCCAAGAAAAATTCCGCTTGTTACGATAGGTTTATTGTAATAACTATAACCATTCTGTGCCTTGATTGAACTAAAGGAGCAAAAAATAATACTTAAAAAAACAACAATCTTTTTCATATAAACTGCTCCGTTGATTTAAAAATTATTTTTGTCTGTTGAAAATAGTTTTAGCAGCGATCACCGGAAGGAAAGTTCTCCGCAAAGGCACAACGAAGTATATTAAAATAATTTTAATTTGTAAAGAGAAATTATTATGGACTTAGTTAAAAATATCTAATTGTAGTAAAAAGTAGGACAAAACAGTGAAAGTTATTTAATAATTTTTGAAATTTGTTTGAATTCGTCCGTATCGCAAACGCGTAACATTTCAAATAATATAGATTCTGTAGTAGTAATTTCAATTGAATGGGACCTCATTCTACTGATAGCTGTTTCGTAATCAATTTTATGACGTGATGAAACTGCGTCGATGGCCAAATTGACCTGAAAATTGTTCTCAAGAAGATCGAAGACTGTCTGCTGGACACAGACATGAGCCTCTATTCCTGCAATAACAACTTGCTTAATATTTTTTTCTTTTAATTCTATAAATAAATTTTCAGCACCAACTCCACTAAAACTCATTTTCTGAAATGCTTTTAAATCGCCTAATTCGTTTGCAATATCTTTTTGAGTTGGTCCGAGTCCTTTCGGATATTGCTCTGTTATGTAGATGGATGAACCAAATATCTTAAAGCCTTTAATAAGTTTTATGGAATTTCTTACAACCGATTCAGGATTCTGCATTACCGCAAGAATTTTTTCCTGAATATCGATTATCAGAAGAGCAGTTTTATCTTTATCAAGTATTAATGGGTTACATTTGAAATGACTGTTCATAAATTTTTTTACAATTAGTAGATAGGATCCATTCCGTATTTGCCACACGCATACATCATTAGAATTGAAGTTAAATCTACTAATGCTTTTTTCTGATCTTCAGAATGAATTACCAGGTCATACACATCAGCCATAAACTGAAGGTCTTTCAATAGTTTTTCAAGCTCACTATAAGTTGGATTGCCATGCCAGTAAGCAACCTGCTCTATCAGCATTTTTTCATTTCGTCTTAAAAACTCATTAAATGAAATTACACTTCTGGAGTTTGGATATCTTGGCCGACAAATTGAAATCATATCATTAAAATATGTATCCCATTTTACTGCGAGTCGTTTATTCCTTTTACTCATTACATATCTTACTTTTCCAAGAGTGAAGTTTGGCTTTGTGGTAGGCTTTGTATTTGGTATCAGGGCATAACCATCGTAACTAACTTCTCCGGTATCTTCATCTACATATTTCCATCTTAAAGCAAGTTGTCTTGCGCTGTAAATTGTAATTACTTTATCCAGAATGCTATCGAAAACAATGAATTTACCCTGTTGAACTTTTACAATAGAGATCCAATGTTCCCAGCTATCTACGCTTAATATACAAGGCCAGCCTCTTTTCAAATGCCTGCTTAAAGCCTTAATAGCTTCGTCGGGAGTTTCCCGGCGAAAATATTTCATTTTACAATCAAAAGTCTTTGCGGCTTTTACCAAACCTATTTCATCTGTTCCATACCACCATGTGCTTCCGGCTCGTTTCCCGATTGTTTTTTCATTTTCAAAGCGTCCTAACATTACAAGACCATACTTTAATGCAAAAGGACCACATTGATATTTATATGGTTGCGGATAAAAACTCATTTCGAAAATATTTTTAGTTTACTAATTAACATACATATTTGTAAGGTTTTACTTAAATACATATTTACGTATTTTTATATTCAATATGAAGAAAAAACTTAAAGTAGCTGTAATTTTTAATGAGGCAAACCCCGAGCTCTATATCAAGACGCCTCAAAAGTCCCTCGACAATGTTGGTTTTGTACCCTACTTCGAGGTTGATGACCTCACCCCTATAGAAGAATATGAGCAACTAGCCGACAGACTTTCTAAAAAGGGTGTTGATGCTTATTCACTTAATATCAAAGATGACATTGATATACTACTAAAGAATATTAAAAAACACAAACCCGAGGTGGTATTTAATTTTGTTGAGATATATAAGGATGACTCCCGGCTGGAAATGAATATGGTCGGTCTTTTGGAGTTGCTTGGGATTCCCTATACAGGAGCTCCTCCAATGGCACTGGCCAACTGCCAGAGCAAGATACTAGCAAAACGCCTGCTAAATGCGGTAGGGATACGTACTCCGCAATTTATGGTTATCCGCAAGGAACGTAAGCAATACAGGCATAAGTTGAATTTCCCTTTGATTATTAAACCTGCTTTTGAAGATGCCAGTGCCGGTATTGAGAATGAGTCTATAGTCAATAATAATACTGAGATGAGAACACGGATAAATTATGTTCTCAAATTTTTTGCCCAGCCAGCCCTGGTTGAGGAATTTATTGAAGGAAGAGAGCTTAATGTTGCTGTGATGGGAGACAAAAACCCAGTGGCTTTGCCTATTAGTGAGATCGACTTTTCTGAAATGCCAAACCATTTACATAATATTGTTAGTTACCAGGCAAAGTGGGATCCGCATCACGAATCATATCATAAAACAATACCAATTTGTCCTGCGGTTTTGCCTAAGCGAATTGAAAAGAAAGCAAAAGAGATTGCTGTCAAAGCTTTTAAAACTATGAACTGTCGTGACTATGCCAGAGTTGATATGCGGCTTTCAAAGGATAAGAAATTATACGTGCTTGAAGTTAATCCAAACCCTGATCTTACTGAAGGCGCCGGGTTTATGCGTTCTGCTGAAGCCGCAGGATATTCGTATACAACTGCCTTAAAAAAAATAATCAACTTGGCGTGGAAGAGAAGAAAAAAGCTCAATAATTCTAAGAAGTAGGCGAAGCTTAAATAAAAAAGGATTTTATTTCGGTAAGAGAATGAACTTCAGCAAAAGGTTTTGTTTTGCAATTTTCAGGTAACGGATACTTAGTTTTGCCAGTATAGATTAAAATTCCTTTCCCGCCTATTTTTTGTGCCCCGTCAATATCTGTTTCAATATCATCACCAACCATTGTAAATTCTGTCTTTTCGGAAAAACCAAGAGCCTTTAATCCTGAATGGTAAAAAATTGAAGAAGGCTTACCGATTAATTTTGCGTCCTTTCCTGTTGCGTATTCTATTGCAGATATAAAAGCACCTGCATCAAGGAATAGATTTTCACCATCCGGACTCCAGTATTTGTTTTTCTGCATCGCGATCAAATCAGCGTCATTATGTACGAACCTGAAAATTTGATTTAAGTTTTCGTATGACCATTTATTCGACATATCACCTACCAGTACTGCTCCGGGATGTTCATTCGTTAGAAAATCTTTGAACATTTCTTTAGTACTGTCAGATGCAAAAACGGCAATTTTTTTGTAATTCTCCTTTACATAATTCAACGAAGCATCTGCGCAGGTTAGTGCAGGTATATCAGTTTCAATATTGTGATCACTTAAGAATTTTTTTACATCTTTTCCGTTTCGCAAAGTTGAATTGCTTAGAATACAGGCTGGAATATTTTTATCAGATATGAACCGAAAAAATTCTCCGGCATCTTTAGCGATATTTTTACCAATACGGATTACTCCGTCGAAATCTATTAAAAGCGGTATGCCTGTTTTTAGTTCCATTTAAAATAATTAGAGATGACACTATTGGTCATCTCTACAATAAGCTAAGCTATTTTGTAATATTTAAATTTTTACTTTTGTAAGTACGGGAAATTTGGTTTTTGCTATTTCAAATATTCCAAACATAATTCCTACAAAGAAAAGATCACCCAACAATGTGTAGCTGAAAAATGGAATTGCTGCTGTGTAGCTTTCAACTATTCCTGTAAGATTCTGTGGATACATTGTGTTAGGTGGAAACAATGCAAAATTTGTAATAAGGAAAAAACTTACAGAAGCAGAAACTGAAGCGAGCAAAACTCTGCCGGGTTTCTTTGTTTGTCCGATTTGCATTCCGATTATTACTATCAGAGCGAAGCTAAGATAAACGACCCACATCCCCGAATAAAATCCTAAAAAGAGGTCGGATAAGATTAGTGCGGCCATAGGGACGATAAAAGCCAGATATTTTTTCGAAAAATAAGCACCGCCAAACAAAGCCATAGCACCTACAGCAGTAAAATTAGGATAATGTGGGATCAACCTGGTAAATGCTGCCGCCAGTATCATTAGAGTCAGAGTCCAGAATTTTGGGTTAATTAAATTTTTGTTCATTATAACTCCTTGATTAAAAGGTTTGTTGCTGTTTTTAATTAATTAAATATATAAAGAATAATATTTCTATTCAAAACTTATCTTAAGACCAATATACCCTGATCTGCCTGCCGTACCATAACCGTAAATCTCTTCATATGAAGAATTAAGAATATTTACCAACCTGCTGTAAAATTGTACTAAATCATTCACCCTGTACGTAATTGAAGCATTTAATAGAGTATAATTATCAAGTGTAATTCTTGTTGTAGGGTAAGTTGAAAAATCTTTGTCTTCGCGTTTCCCCACAAAAATTGCCTCCACACCAGCGTTCAATGATTTGGTAAAACCATAATCCATACTTATTGCTGCTTTGTGTTTTGGTCTTCTTAATAAAGGGAGATTTTCATCGGTACTTCTCGGGCTGAGATCTTTACTATCAGTATATGTATAATTTGCATTTATAATAATATCAGTTGATGGTTTCGCTTGCAGATAAACTTCCACCCCCTTTGTCTCCGATTTATTAATATTAATCGTTTTGAAATTACTATCGAAACCGAAAAGATCCGTGAAAGTATTTTGAAAATAAGTTACGCCTGCTGTTGCCGAATAGCTAAATAAATATTGCTCAATTCCTGCATCCCACCCTTTACTTTTTTCAGGCGATAAATCAGGGTTTCCATAGGCAGGATCAAAAAGATAAAACAAGGAAGGGGCTTTGAACCCGGTACCATATGTTGCCTTTATTTTTGTACCCGTACTCCAAAAAACATAAGCAGGCGCAATCCTGAAAGTTACAACAGAACCAAATTTTTCGTGCTTGTCATACCTTGCTCCAATTGATCCGAAAAAACTATTATTCACTTTAATCTGGTCCTCTAAATATATTCCCGTCGTTTGGATATTTTGCTTTGGGAATTCGCTGATAGCAGGCAACGGGCTGGCACTTAAAACATTATAATAGTAATAATAAGAATTAGCAGATTCGTTTTCCGTTTCAATACCAAAGGTTAGAATATTATCCGGATATAGCTTAAAATTATTCTGCCAATCAAATCTTAACCTTTTGCCATCATAATTGCTACTTGACTCAGCAGGATTATTTTGTGTAATATCAAACTTGTATTTTCTTAAATTCCTTGAAAATGAGATTCCAAATTTCTGGTTCCACACTCCATCGAAAAGTTTCAGATTCCCTTCCAGCTTGTAAACACCTTCTTCCAGATTATATATATAGGTTGGATCATCGCCGAATATTCCCCCGGTTTGATCCAGACTTGTTTTAGCTTTCGTAAATCTTCCGAAAAAATCTAGATTAAAATTATTACTGATCTCATATCCAATTCGTGCTGAGGTATTATAATTATCAGTACCGTCTTTTTCTGTGTTTCCAAACTTTTTGTCGGCAGCAGAAAAGCCATTCGTTTTAAATTTGCTAATGCCTATGGAATAGTTCATTTTATTCAAGGATCCACTTAATCCGAGTCCTGCTTTATATGTATTAAATGATCCACCTTCGGTTGAAAGCGTAAATTTAGGTTTACCACTTCCTTTTTTAGTGATAATGTTTATGACTCCGGCTAATGCATCGGAACCATATAATGTGCTTTGTGGGCCTCTTATAATTTCAATCCTGTCGACGTTATCTGTTGACAAATCGGCAAAATCGTAAGTATTGCTGGGATCATTTACCATATTCATATCTATTCCGTCTATCAGCACCTGCGTTTGTGAAGGATCGGCGCCGCGAATGTAAACTTGAGTGAAAGCACCGGGTGCTCCTTGCTGTGAAATGTTTATACCTGGTTGGGATTGAAGCAATTCATAGATGTTAAATTTATGAGAGTTTTTTATCTGTGTTGAATCAATAAGTGAAACAGAACTTGCCAGCTCGTAAACCGGGGTTGCTGTTCTGGTGGCCGTGACCACAACATTAGAAAGCTCATATGTTTTAAGCGAATCTGCTTGTCGGCCCTGAGCTATTGTAGCCGCGGAAAACATAAAGATCAGAAAAACGAACGAAAAGAAAAATCTTTTTGCCATAGAAGTTACTCCTTTAAACTTGGTTGCATTTAGCAATCGGTTAAATGATTAGGTTGTAACTTCGTGGGTAAGTGATATTTGAAAAAACGGAGAGTAGCTCACGTTAATCCAACCCCGCCCGCGAAGGTTGATTAATTATTAGATCTATGGCAGGTCTCCTGACTTAAGGCTTTAACAGCACCTTCCCGGAAATATCTTACTCCAGTGGTTTAATACTGTTAACTTGTCTCGTCAAATTTTAATTTGACGGAATGGTTGCCTATCACAGTTGCGCGACAGCACCGGAATTACACCGGTTTCCCTATTCTTCCCGATTTTATTCGGGACACCATAAATCATTTTGTAAAGAACTGAACGAAAATAGGTCTAAAAGTTTATAATTCAAAATTTTATTGCATTATTCTGTAAATTATTTTATAAGAAAAGCCTACTTTGAAGAAAATTTGTAAATAGTAGTGAGTAAACGTTCCACTAGGTTTCAATTCTAATGAAGGAAAGTTTTCCTTAGTATAATTTAAGTAAATGCTTTCTTGAAACCCCTCAAATTATTACCTTTAAATTGATTTTATAGACAATATTAGATAATTTTGGTTATGCAGTTATAAGTAGGCTATCGGATATTGCCATTCTTGATGCATTATCTACTATTGCCAATGTGCACAAATAGGGGATCTTTTCGTTCTTTTATTATTCTGATAATAAAATTGATCAGAATTTCTGATTTCATATAGGAGAAACTCAATGGGTTGGTTTATAAAATTTATAGACTCCTCTCTCGGAAAAAAACTAATAATGGCTCTCACAGGTCTCTTCCTATCTCTCTTTTTAATTGAACATTTAATCGGTAATCTTCTATTGCTTAAAAGTGATGGAGGAGAAGCTTTCACAGCGTACGGTGAATTTCTGGCTAGTCCGAATAATTATGTTGCGAGAGTTTTAGAGATTGGATTATTTCTTGTGTTTGTTTATCACATAATAAATGGGATTAGGCTTTGGTGGTCTAACAGAGAGGCTACGCAGGTTAGGTACAAATCTAACGATCCTTCAGCTAATAGCACCCTTTTTTCGAGATTTATGGTCTGGAGTGGAAGTATAACTTTTATTTTTCTTGTTATTCATCTCAGGTCATTCTTTTTCCCATACAGGTTTGGTGATCCGGGAAATACAATGTATCAGGGAGTCGTAGAAGCTTTTTCAAGTCCTGTTTATTCAATATTTTATATTATTGCGATGATATTCCTTGCTTTTCATCTTGTACATGGCGTGCAAAGTGCATTTCAAACTTTGGGGGTAAGACACAAAAAATATACTCCGTTTATTAAAAAATTCGGAATCTTTTTTGCAATTATTATCTGTGCAGGATTCGCATTAATACCGATTTACTTTTTATTGACGGGAGGGAACTAATATGTCTATGAAATCAAGATCCCGTGCTGGGGTTAAATTAGATGCTAAAATACCGGAAGGCAAACTCGAAGAGAAATGGACTAATCATAAATTTCATCTCAAGCTTGTCAATCCGGCAAACAAAAGAAAATATGATTTAATAGTTGTTGGTACCGGGCTTGCAGGGGCATCCGCTGCTGCTTCACTTGCTGAACTTGGTTATAATGTAAAATCTTTTTGTTACCAGGACAGTGCAAGAAGAGCACACAGCATAGCTGCTCAAGGTGGAATAAACGCTGCAAAAAATTATCCCAACGATGGCGATAGTGTTTTCAGGTTATTTTACGATACAGTAAAAGGCGGCGATTATAGATCTAGAGAAGCAAATGTTTATCGACTTGCAGAATTAAGTGCGAATATAATAGATCAATGCGTTGCACAAGGAGTTCCGTTCGCAAGGGAGTATGGCGGACTTCTCGATAACCGTTCGTTCGGGGGAGCGCAGGTTAGCAGAACTTTTTATGCCCGCGGACAAACGGGACAACAGCTTTTACTAGGTGCTTACTCTGCATTGATGAAACAGGTTGGGTTAGGAAAAGTTAAAATGTATTCACGTCACGAACTTCTTGATATTATTATTGTCGATGGTGCAGCAAGAGGAATTGTCGTAAGAAATATGGAAACCGGTGAAATTGAATCTCACTCAGCAAATGCAGTAGTACTCGCAACCGGTGGATATGGAAATGTATATTACCTTTCAACAAATGCAAAAGGATGCAACGTTACTGCTTCATGGCGTGCTTATAAAAAGGGGGCATTTTTTGGAAATCCTTGTTTTACTCAAATTCATCCGACGTGTATTCCGGTTACCGGAGATCATCAATCAAAATTAACTTTAATGAGTGAAAGCCTCAGAAATGATGGTCGTGTTTGGGTACCCAAAAAAGCTGGTGACAAACGCAGGCCGAATGATATACCTGAAAATGAAAGAGATTATTATCTTGAAAGAAAGTATCCCTCTTTTGGAAATCTTGTACCAAGAGACGTTGCATCAAGAAATGCAAAAGAAATGGTAGATGCCGGGAAAGGAGTCGGCGGAAGTGGTAAGGCTGTCTATCTCGATTTTGCAGATGCAATTAAAAGAGTTGGTGCTGAAACGATAAAGGAAAAATATGGCAACCTGTTTGATATGTATAAGTTGATTACCGATGAAGATCCTTACAAAGTTCCGATGAGAATTTATCCTGCTGTTCACTACACAATGGGCGGGCTTTGGGTTGATTATAACCTGATGACAACTGTTCCAGGATTGTTTGCTCTCGGAGAATGCAATTTTTCCGATCACGGTGCAAACAGATTAGGCGCCAGCGCACTGATGCAGGGTTTGGCTGATGGATACTTTGTCATACCTTACACTATCGGTGGATATCTTGCAAACATGAAAAATGATAAAATAAGTACAGATAACGAAGAATTTAAGAATGCAGAAAAAACAGTAAAAGATCAGGTTAAAAAACTGCTTTCTATTAATGGCAAAAAGACCGTAGATGAATATCATAGAGAACTGGGACTCGTAATGTGGGAGTATGTCGGAATGTCTAGGAATGCAAAAGGCCTTAAGACAGCCATTAAAAAAATCAGAGAAATCAGAACTGACTTTTGGAAAAATGTGAAGGTGCTTGGTATAAATGAAGAATTAAACCAATCGCTTGAAAAAGCAGGTCGCGTTGCAGACTTTTTAGAACTCGGCGAGCTGATGGCTGAAGATGCACTTAACAGAAAAGAATCCTGCGGAGGACATTTCAGAGAAGAAAGTCAGACTAAAGAAAATGAAGCTAAACGTGATGATAGAAATTTCGCTTATGTCGCAGCTTGGCAGTTTACCGGTGAAGGTAAAAAACCTAGACTTAACAAAGAAAAATTAGAATTTGAAAACGTTCAACTTACTCAAAGGAGTTACAAATAATGGAGAAAACTTTGAATTTACATCTGAAGGTCTGGCGTCAGAAGAACAGGAACGCTGAAGGTCGGTTTGTTGATTATGAAGCCAAAGGTATTTCTACCGAAATGTCATTCCTTGAGATGCTTGACGTTGTAAATGAAGGATTAATTCATAAAGGCGAGGAACCCATTGCATTTGATCACGATTGCAGGGAAGGCATTTGTGGAATGTGTAGTCTTTTTATTAATGGGAGACCTCATGGACCTAAAAACGCAATCACTGCCTGCCAGCTTCATATGAGAAATTTTAGCGACGGTGAAACTATAGTGATTGAACCTTGGCGTGCAACAGCATTTCCTGTTGTCAAAGATCTTATTGTTGATCGCTCTGCATTTGACAGGATTATGCAGGCTGGTGGATTTATATCAGCAAACACCGGCGGTGCACCGGATGCAAATTCAATTCCTATTTCAAAAGGAACTGCGGAAGAGGCAATGGATGCAGCGGCTTGTATAGGTTGTGGAGCTTGCGTCGCAGTGTGTAAAAATTCTTCGGCAATGCTTTTTGTGGGTGCAAAAGTTGCTCATCTTGGCAGGCTGCCTCAGGGAGATGCTGAAAGAGAAAAAAGAGTGCTTGCAATGGTAAATCAAATGGAAAAGGAAGGATTTGGAGCCTGTACAAATACTGAAGCTTGTTCGGCTGAATGTCCGAAAGAAATTTCTATGGATGTGATTGCGGTGCTTCGGAGAGAATATTACAGCGCATCATTAAAATCAGAAGAATAGAAATTTTATTTAAGCTTCTTTAAATATTATTTCTTGCATTTTGTTTATTGTTTCCAGTAAACTATTTACATGCTTGCTAATTAATTTACCTTGTTCTTCGGTTACTTCACCATAACCGCTTAGACCTTCAGGAGTGCTGTCGCATAATAAAGTCCACATGTGGCTGATCCTGGAACGTATAATTCTATCTTCATAAACTTTGCTTGAATGTAGTTTTAATTCGTTAAACATCTTCTCGTTTTTTCTACGAACTTTTTCTGTCAACTTCAGAATTTCTTTACGCGTTTCTTCATTCACATTCTTAATAAATTTTTCTGTTAAATTTTCCCCTTGATTATTTGTAAACATGTTTTCAATATCATTAATACTGTTTTCAATATGATGAGATGTAACAGAAAGACTTCGCTTATGGTTAGCAGGTATGCTTATCATGTCGTGTTTGGACATCGTATTACTCCTTGAACTTCTTTAAAGTGCAGGAAAACCTATTTATCTATGAATTATACAAATACTGGTAAAGCCTAAATATAGGAAATAATTAAAGATTTTATGAAATGTCTGTCACTATTTTTCCATTTTTAATATACAATTTCATAACTATAAGGTTGGTTTATTTTTAGAATTAGCCGATTTTTAATCTGGATTTTTATATTTTGTGTAAGTCAAAGTTAAAGAGTACGTAATGTTTGAAAAAGAAATAAAATTAATATCGGATTATTCATTCAGTAAAATTAAAAAGCTAGGTGCATATTTTACAGTTAAACAACTTAACTCCACTGATCTCCATCCTTCCATTAAAAGGTATATTGATTCGGAACTGGAGTATTTGATTTTTTTGGACAGAAAAGAACTTGTTCAAAAATCAGCTTTTGATTATTCAAAACCCGAAGTAGTTAAATATTTTAACCTGATTACAAGTGAGATTAAAAACAATAAAAAAATTTCCTTTGAAGATGCAAAAAACCTGATTATACAGGCTGTATCTTTTACAGCAAATTTTCTTGTCAGACCTAAATGGTCGCTTACAAAGTTCATCTATAATGAGGACCAGCTAAAATCGATTGATGAAATAAGTCTTTCTCTGAATTATCTTTATTATTATGATTATTTAAGGAGTGTTCTCAAAACCTACCTTGAGAAGAAACACTCGCTGAATTTCAGTCTTATTGATTTTGAAGTAGCACTTAATAAAATTGATAAAGAATTATTTGCGGCGCATTCTCAAAAACTTATCGACAATGCACTCTTTTCCATTGCTGGTTTTTTCAGTATGAGCGGAATTTATTCTAAAAAAATATCACCCAACTGTGTGGAACTCTTTCTCAAAGAAAAAGATTTGATCGATCATTTATTCAGATTAAGACGATCCCTGCCGGTAAATGCCAGACAATATTATTATATAAATGATATTAGACGTATAATATACACACCAACGAATCTCAGTAAATCTGAGTTTTTGCCCTCAAGAACTGATAAAGAAGAAGAACCTGAACCAGAAAAGATAAAACCTGTTGAGTCGAAAGTTGATAAACCTTTACCAGAACCAAAAACTGAGGACAAAGAAGAAGTAGTTCAGGAAGAAATGTTTGAATTTGATAAAGAAACAGGAAAAGATTCTGTTGATAAAAAGCCTGAAGAAGTCCAAGAAGGAGAGAATGAGACTCTTGAGGAACAAAGTGAAGCTACTAAGCAGAAAAGTGATGTTCCCGAAGAAGAAAGTAAAACTCCTGAGGAGCCAAATGAAATTTCCGAAAAAGAAGTTTCTGAAGGACAAAAAGAAGTATCTGAAGAAGTAGTAAATGAGACTGAAGAGAGCAATAATCCGAAAGAAGTGAATGAAGAAGATTCAAATAATGAAATTGACTCTTTACTTGAGGAAAAACTATTGTCAGAATTTTCTTCAGAAGATGAGTTACTTGATGCTTTTGATTCGCAGTTAAAAGCCCTTGAAGAAGAATCTGATATGCTTATGTCTGATGATGAGAATTCGCCAACTGAAGAAGATTCGAAAAGTCAAGAGGATGAAGGACAACCTGATGATGTGGATCGAGTGGCAGGGGAAAAAGAGCAGCCTAAGATTGAATTAGAAACGAAAGAACAAAACAAATTAGAAGATCAAAATACTGGGGATGAAAATATAATATTAGAGGAAGAAGTTGAAGAATCAGGTATTGAAAAACTTGAAGCTGATGAACCGACGGACAAAATCAATAAAGAAGAAAAAAAATCTTCCCGACGCGCGCCACAGCGAGCAAGAGATTTGTTTAGCTTTTTGAGTAATAAAGAAATCGAAAAAATTGTAATAAGCGTTTTTAATGAAGATAGAGAAGATTTTGCCAATACTATGGAAAAAATAACAGAATGTTTCACTTACGACGAAGCAACTGATATTCTTAAAGCAGTTTTCTTTTCATATCGTGTAAACCCATACGTCAGAGATGCTGTCACATTGACAAACGCAGTCTCAAATTATTTTGACCAGGCTACCTGAAAATGTTCATAGATTATGCAGAGATTGAAGTAGCTGCCGGAAAAGGCGGAGACGGTGCGATCACTTTCAGAAGAGAAAAATATGTACCCAAAGGGGGACCTTCTGGCGGTAACGGTGGCAACGGAGGAAACATAGTTTTAAAAGCAGATTCCAACTTATTTACCCTCCTGGATTTCAGGTATAAAAGGAAATATAAAGCCCAGCATGGACAACCGGGTGGAAATTCCAGGAAAGATGGTAAATCTGGTGAAGATATTATCATTAAAATTCCAGTCGGAACAATTGTAAAAAACATACAAACCGGTAAAGTCATTTTTGATATGAATAAACCCGGACAGGAAGTTATACTTGCCAAAGGTGGCAAAGGGGGAAAAGGCAACAGCAATTTTGCTACACCAACGAATCAAGCACCAAGAATAGCAGAACCGGGGAAAGAAGGGAATTCTCTGAAAATAATCCTTGAGCTAAAACTAATTGCAGATGTAGGACTGGTTGGATTTCCAAATGCTGGTAAATCAACTTTAATTTCGAAAATTTCTGCTGCTAGACCTAAAATAGCTGATTATCCTTTTACAACACTTGCTCCAAATCTGGGAATAGTGAAATATAAAGAATACAAAAGTTTCACTGTTGCGGACATTCCAGGTATAATTGAAGGAGCTCACGAAGGGAAAGGATTAGGGTTAAAATTTCTCAAACACATTGAAAGAACAAGAATTCTGCTTTTTTTAATAGATATTGCAACAGATAATTATCAAGAAGATTATGACATACTTTTTAACGAATTAAAAAGCTATAGTAAAAAACTTGCTGAAAAGAAAAAGATAGTCTCGCTTTCAAAAGCAGATCTTGCGGGGGACAGGGAGATAAAAAAAATAACGAATAAGAAGTTAAAGAATTCTGATTCGACGATATTGGTATTTTCCTCAGCTACGGGACAAGGTATTCAGGAATTGCTTGATTATTTGTGGCAAGAATTATCAGAAGAATAATACATTAAAAATTAGACTGAAATAGAATAAAACAGATAAATATTCAGTTCAGATATATCTGTAATTTTTTGAAAATAAAATGATTTGTGCCTATATTTAGCAGCTAAACTTGCCTCTTATGAGCAGAATTTTATCTTTGGCGGGGTAGCTCAGTAGGTTAGAGCAGTGGAATCATAATCCACGTGTCGGGGGTTCGAATCCCTCCCCCGCTACAGAAAAAGAGAAAGGAGTTAAAATTATGTATACATTTTTAGTAGTAATATCCTCAATCATAGGTGTTTTGTTGATGATTATTGTGCTGTTGCAAGCGAGCAAAGGCGGTGGACTTACAGGAACATTCGGCGGCGCCGGGAGTATGGGATCAATGTTTGGTACAAGAAGAACAGCTGATTTTTTGAGTAAGGCTACCTGGTGGTTGGGAGGTACTATGGCTGTGTTAGCTATAATAATTAACCTCTTTTTCCTCCCTGGGCAAACGACCAAAGAGCAGAGAGAAAGTATTATCCAGAGTTCAGGTCAACAGATTCCTCAGCAGGGAACTTTACCTCAACAGCTTCCTTCAAGTAATACTCAACAGCAACAGTCTGATCAATAAGTAAATTCTTGTTAAGAATAGAAATTGATATCTTGGTGGTCTTAACCACCAAGATATATTTTTTAAGTAGGTCTTATTCCAGCAAAGTCAGAGCTTCAACAATCTTATCTTCAATCGTTCTGTGGAATCTTGTTCCTCTTCTGGTGAATTGAAATATCATACTTATAATAACTTCTTCACCGTTGTTTGTAGTAAGATAGCCTGAGAGTGAAGTTACACCTCTCAAAGTTCCTGTCTTTCCGTGAAAGTTATTTTCGGCATTTGTTCCCCTCATTCTGGTATCCAGGGTCCCATCTACGCCTGCTATACTTAATGAATTATAATAATCTTTAAAATGCTTCAGGTCGAAATACATTTCTTCGAGGGTTCCTACAATAGCACCAACTGTTATCTGATCATACCTGGAAATTCCGGAGCCATCGACAACAGAAGTACCTTTTGAAAATATGCCATGATCATCCAGAAAATTCAGGACAGCTTGTGTGGCATAGAAAGAATTTCCTTGCTTGCCTGATGTTTCTGCTCCAAGGGTTTTAAATAAGCATTCAGCTAAAAAATTATCGCTGTGTTTGTTGGTCTCTTTAATTAGCTCACGGAGTTTTATATTCGATTCAACAATTGATTTTGCAGTATCGGGTGTAACACCTTTGATTGCATTACCAATGACATCGATTCCCCTTTTTTTAAGTTTTTCTTTTAAAACTTTTGCCGCATATAGTGGAGGGTCACCTTCGTTAATAAAATAAGCTCGCAGTCTTCCCCTTCTTCTTCTGTAAATCACTCTCCTGTTTCTATCGAGTACCAGAGCTGAAACAGCAGGAAGTCTGACATTTGCTTCTTCTTCATAGATCCAGTCTTTGCGCCTGTATATATTGTCAAAATATGTATCATCTCCAATAATGTTTCCTGTAATTTTCTTGATGCCTTTGCTAATTATTTCACTAATTAGAGAGTCCAGATCTGATGAAGTGAACAATGAGTTCCCGAATCCTTTAATATAGAGATTTCCATCAATTACACTATCTTTTAAGTCATTATCATCAGATAATATTTTTGTTGATAAAGAGAAATCTCCCCCCAGATTTGTAAGAGCTGCAGCGGTTGTAAATAGCTTTGTATTGGATGCGGGGATCATAGATTCTGCAGGATTTAGCTTAAAGATAGTATCTTGTGTCAAAGGTTTAATTATCAATACTGCCATTTTAGTTGAGGAAGGCAGTTCTGACAAGATTTTTTCTATTTGTTTCCTTATTTCGTCTGGTGTACGAGCAAAAGGCTGAAAACAAATAATGCAAAAAAGAAAAACAATTTTTTTAACCATTTGTGAGTTTATATGTGAAAAATGTTATTTTAATACCGGAATAAAGTTAAAAATTATTTCTTTTAAAACTGAATTAAATAAGATAGCGATGTTAATTTTATATCCAATTAAAAAGTAATTATTTATCTAATTTGAAGCATATATCTCAAAAAGGAAAGGTATGATAAACAGAAAAGAAATACTAAAAGCATACGAAGATCTCAATTTCTTAAATTCTCCGGATGGCAGGATTATAAGAATACTTAGTGAATTCCTTCAACCTCAGGCTAATTTTAAGAGACACAAAATAGTTGATACCATTGTATTCTTTGGCTCTGCCAGGTTAAAATCTAAAAAAGAATCTATGGCTGAATATAATAAACTGAAAAAATCCGATCCCAAATCTGTTAAAAACTTTGCTGAAGAATTAAGAAGAATTCAACGTCAGGTTGATATGTCAAAATATTACGAAGATGCCGTTGAGTTATCAAAAAGATTAACTAAGTGGTCTCATTCGCTGGATACAGAAGGACAAAGGTTCATCGTTTGTACCGGGGGTGGGCCCGGTATAATGGAAGCGGCAAATAAAGGAGCAAAACTGGCTGGCGGCAAGTCAATTGGCTTGAATATCAGCATTCCCTTTGAACAGTTTGTGAACAAATACGTTCCCAGAGATCTTAGTTTTGAATTTCATTACTTTTTTATGAGAAAATTCTGGTTTGCGTACCTTGCAAAGTCTTTAATAGTTTTTCCAGGAGGATTTGGAACTATGGATGAGTTTCTTGAGATACTTACTTTGATACAAACCGGAAAAATAAAAAAGAAAATGCTTCTGCTTGTTTACGATGAAAAATATTGGGGAAAGATAATTAATTTCAAAGCGCTGACTGATAATGGTATGATCAGTGAGAGTGATAGTAAAATATTTTCATTCTGTAATACAGTAGACGAGGCATTTGATATGATAACTAAATTCTTTGAAAAAACTTATCTGAGTAAAAAAGAAGAGAAAAAACTGGAAGAACCTATTTTACATCTGGAATAGAAATGAAAATGCCCCTTTATAAGGGGCATTTTTTTAAGCCTTATTATAATCAGATCGATGCGCTCTTCTTGCTGCCTTTATTTTTTCCATCCTTTTTTTGATGGAAGGCTTAACAAAAAACGTTCTCTTTTTATATTCTTTCAATATTCCCGATCTTTCGTATTTTTTCTTGAATCTTCTAAGAGCTTTATCAATGGATTCGTTGTCTCCAACTGTTATCCCTACCAAATTATTTCACCTCGCTTTATGGTTTTTATGTGTTAATAGATTCTATCAATTTTTTGGGGCCTGATTTCTGGAATTCAACTGAAATGGCTTTTTGACCATTTGACATTATTTCTTTAGAAACCACCTTACCAAAATCATCCCAGTTTTTATGATATATCGATTCTCCGATATTGAAACTTTTAGTAGGCTCATAAGTAGTGCATTCTCCGTTCTCTATTCCTTCCAGTGAAACTTTGTTTTCTTTAACGTCCTCAACAAGGTCGATTATCATAGTTTGTTTGCACTTCTTACATTTTGCCCACCTTTTCTTCCCCTGTTCTTCCTCAGTGGTTGAGACTTCACCTGCTAATTCCATCTTACGCATAGTGTTACAGACGCTGCAAAAAGCCTCAACGTTTTTAATTCTAGCCATTTTAAAATCCTTCCTTTGGGATAGTCCGATTTTAAATATATCAAACCTTTCGAGGATAATCAAGCAATCCTTTACAGGTCTATTTATCGTTCCCTGTGGGCGTAGTTACCAAAACCGGTATTTTTGAATATCTTATCACTTTTTCAGCCACATTGCCAATAAGTGTATGCAAAAGGCCTGTACGCCCATGAGTAGCTATTACGATGATATCCATTTGTTTGTTTTCAGTATATTTGACTATTTCCTGATAGTCTAAACCCTTCTTAATTGCGCCAATCATTTTTATTCTTCTTTTTTCACTTTTTTAATAGTCTCCTCCAGTGATTATTTTGCATCTTCCTCAATTTAGGCGGAAAATGACTCAATTTTGGGATTCAGGGAATGAATTGCCATTACGGGTGGTGTTTTCCAATATATGAAGCAGGTGAATATTGGCTTTATATTTCTAGGCAAGCTCAATAGCATAATTTGCAGCTGGGAGTGATAAATTACTGAAATCGGTAGGAAATAGGATATTCCTGATCTTAAACATTTGCCCCCTTTTTATTTTTAATTAAAAATTATCCGGCAGTTCTTTATCCGTGGAATTTGAAATAAATGCAAGTACATTATCATTTTGCTTTCTTAATACAGTCACAAAATTACTTTGTCTTGATATGTACTTGTTTCCATTTCTCAGGTAGTTTAACAGATCTTCCGAAAGCTGAATAATGCTGTCACCTTGAAAATAATTTTCGTGCACCTGGAAAATATATATAATTTTCCCATTTTTGGCAGTGTAAATATGGTGGGCAAACTTCTCTCCATGATGTTCCGATACTAAAGCACCTGCGAGAGAATAATTATTGTAAGTGGGGACGAAAGTTACATATTTTACGCCTTTATCCTGAAAAAAGTTTTTTATTTCTTCCGGGTTATCTGACGTAAATTGAATTTTGTTGTCACCATTCAGGAAATTTTTAAAATACGATTGAGCGAGTACAAGCATATTATTATTGCCTGTCTGTTCTGAAATATTATTTAATGTCTGTTTGGGTCTATTAATCAATAAAAGCAACAGCGCCAGTATAATAATTCCTACTGTACTGTAGCTAATAAATTTTGGTGAATAAATTTTTGAAATCAGCGGATTCTTTCTTACCCTGATAATCTGTTCCCTGGATATTTTTTCCCTTATATTTCTTTTGATCTTATCCGGAGTTACCCGGTTTACTGCTTTTTTGTTTATAAGCTTTTTGGTTAATGCTTCTGTTTTCAGATCAAATTCAAATGAGGGATCTTTCTCGATTTCTCTCATAAAATCATTTAGTTCTTCCTGGCTTTTTAATTCATTATCCAGATAAGCAGTAATTAATTCTTTGATGTTTTTTTTGTTTTCCATTGTCGTCAAAGGTTACCTTCTGGCAGATAGGTAACCTTTTCCTTCTGCATATTTATAAAGTTTAGTAAATAAAATTTTTCTCGCTCTATGCAAACGTGACCTGACAGTTCCGATCGGGCAGTCCACAAAATCTGCAATTTCCTCATATGAGAAACCTTCAATGTCGCAAAGAAGGATAACAGTTCTAAAATCTTCGGGAAGAGAATTTACTGCTTCAGAAATTTCATCATCCAGCAGATTGTCATACAGATCTTTCTCAAGATGCGATGTGTCAGTCCACGAAGATTTTATGTTCTCATAAAAATTTTCAATTTCTTCATAATCAACTTTATCAGGTTC
>CAZQQD010000012.1:0-1716 GCA_964595355.1 uncultured Ignavibacteriaceae bacterium
ACAACTTCGCAATAACCTGCCACAGCTTTAGGATCGGCGTTGCTGTAATAAAATAAAACTCCGTCCCCATTTTTCATCTCATCGCGCATAAAATTTCTTGCCTGGTAGTTTCTCACCCCATCCCAGTGAGTAGTTTTATTTTTACTTTTAGCTAGGTCATCGAGTGAAAACACATCCGGTTCCGATTTCACAAGCCAGTATTTCTTTGCCATATGGTTCCTTTTTAATGAAATTTTCCGCTTAAAGGTAATAAGGAAATAAAGATTATTCCAATATTTTGAATAATTAGGCAAAGATGCAATTTATTCCGAATTGGGTAATTTCTCAGCTGTTTTCCTTAGCAGGTAGGATCTTTCTTTGAAGTTATATGTATTTCTTATATAACGTTCTTTCACATCTTGCTTCACATATGCTTTAAATAGTCTCTGAAAACGCTTTGAAAACGCTCTGAAAAGGTTATAACAAGCCTTCAACCTGCCTATTAACACATCTTGGCACGATTACTTAATAATATGACAAATCTTTGAATTTCTTAACAACAGGGAAAGGATACAATACACGGAATTGAAATTACCGGCAGGCGTGGATATATTGACAGCCAAAAGAACAGGTGATGATGAAAATAGCGGTTTTTTCAATAGTTTTTTTATTTGTGACTCTTTGCTTTGCCCAGGATAATGGTGCATTCCAGATTGCACGACTGAAATATGATGGAGGCGGAGATTGGTATAATGGTCAGACCGAAGAACCGAACCTGCTGAATTTTATAAAACAGAATACCGATATCAAAGTTAAGGCTGAATATACCTTTGTTGATATTTCCTCTGATGATATTTTCTCCCACCCGTTTTTATTTATGACAGGTCATGGTAATATCGTTTTTTCAAGTGATGAAGTTGCAAGATTGAGAAGATACCTTGAAGAAGGCGGCTTCCTTTATGCTGATGACGATTACGGAATGGACAAATCATTCAGACGTGAAATGAAAAAAGTTTTTCCTGACAAAGACCTTGTTGAACTTCCGTTTAGCTATGGTCTTTATCATGATTTTTATGATTTCCCGAACGGTGTTCCTAAAACTCACGAACATGACGGAAAACCTCCCCAGGGATTTGGAATTTTTATCGGGAAAAGGCTTGCTGTTTATTATACGTATGAATCTAATCCAAGTGACGGCTGGGATGACCCTGATGTTCATGACGATCCACCGGCCAAACGTGAGGAGGCTTTGAAGTTCGGGACAAATTTAGTAGTCTGGGCTTTGAGCCAATGATAGTTCAAAGATCAAAATTCAAAAGTTAGAAAAAATAAATTGGGATCTGAATCAACATATTATAAAGAGATAATTTCAAAACTCGAAAAGCTGGTTAAACGGGAATATTTCCTTTTTGCAGCGGTAGGCATACAGGCTTCCGCGATAATAGGGATTTTAGTTTTTTTTAGTTTTTCGTTTTTTGAATCACTTTTCCATTTTGAATCTCTGATCAGGACAATTTTTTTTCTGGCTTTTCTGATCCTTACTATCGGAGTATTTACTTTCCTTTTTATAAGTCCTCTGCTGAAATATTTCAATATTTTTAGAAAAACAGATTATTATAAAGTTGCGAAAAAGGCGGGTAATAATTTTCTATTTATTAAAGATGACTTGCTTAATGCAATGCAGCTAGTTTCTGCCGAAAATGATGCTAAAAATTATTCGATAAGCCTGATAGATGC
>CAZQQD010000012.1:1816-20110 GCA_964595355.1 uncultured Ignavibacteriaceae bacterium
GGACCTGTTCCGAAAGACCTTTCTATTGGAACAAAGGAAGAAGATCAGACAAAGTTTGAGTTTCAGAATTTGAAGCGTGATTCTCTTGGATTTTATAATTATGATGTGAAATCAGTCAGGAGCGGCTTTAAATATTTTGCTAAGGCGGATAATATTTCCAGTAAAGAATTTACAGTTGAAGTGATAGACCCTCCCATTATTAAAACACTTGATGAAACTATTATCTCACCTGCTTATTCCAGACTGCCTGTAGTTGAACAGAAAGATAACGGTAACGTTACAGCTTTGCCGGGGAGTAATGTTAATATAAAGATAAGCTCTACAAAAGAATTGAAAACTGCGAAACTGATTTTTGGTGATTCAACAAAAATTAATCTTAATATTATTAATGGAATAGGGGCTTCAGGAAATTTTAGTATCAAAAAGGATAACAGCTATAAAATAATAATTACAGATAATAGAGGGGATGAAAACCTTTCCCCGATCACTTATTCAGTGAAAACCTTGCAGGATTCGTATCCGTCGATTACACTGATTTCGCCCGATGACAATATAAATCTTCCTGTTGATAACAGGATCAATTTGCTTTCAAAGATTTCTGACGATTACGGCTTTTCAAAAATGTTACTTAATTACAGACTTTCGGCATCAAGATATAAAGAAGTAAAGCCGGATTTTAAATCAGTAGAAATACCTTTCAATGAAAACTCGAAAGAGGAAGAAGTTAGTTATATATGGAATCTAGTTCAAATGCAGTTAAGCGAGGACGATATAGTAACTTTTTACATAGAGGTTTACGATAACGATAATATCAACGGCCCTAAGTCCGCTAAAACTCCAACTCTGACAGTACGTGTTCCCTCGCTTAATGAAATGCTGACACAAGCGGATAAAACCCAGAATAATGCTGTCGACGATTTGCAGGAGACCTTAAAGCAAGCTGAAGATTTAAAGCAGGATATACAAAAGATTTCGCAGGAGCTAAAGCAGGATAAAAAGAAAATAGACTGGGACGAAAAACAGAAAATTGAAAAAACTCTTGATCAGTTTAAAAAACTGCAGGAAAAGGCTAATGAGATTGGTAAAAAGATTGATGAGATGAAAAAGAATCTTCAACAAAATAATTTACTTTCAAAAGAAACGCTCGATAAATACAATGAACTGCAAAAGCTTTTTGATAACCTTTCTACTGAGGATATGAAAAAGGCGATGGAAAATATGCAGAACTTTCTTCAGAGTCTTGACAGGCAGCAGATACAGCAGGCAATGGAAAATTATAAATTTAATGAAGAGCAGTTCAAAGCCAGCATTGAACGGACGATGAATCTTCTCAAGAGAATACAGGCTGAGCAAAAAGTAAATGATCTTCTGAACAGAATAAATGAACTTGCAAAGAAACAGGAAGAAATTAATAAAGAAACCGGAAACAGCAGCGCTAGAAATAAAAACGAATTAAGTGATAAACAGAACGAGATATCTAAAGGGCTTGGTGAAATGAAGAAAGATATGAATAATCTTTCAGACAAAATGAAAGAGCTGAAAGACCTGCCGAATGATCAGCTTGATTCGTTGCAGCAGAAATTTGACAAACAAAATAATCAACAGCTATCGAAAGATGCATCCGAGAAAATTCAGCAGAACCAAAGCCAGCAAGCAATGCAGAATCAGCAGCAGATAATACAGAATATGCAGGAAATGAAAAAGGGAATGCAGCAGCTGCAGCAGTCAATGGTAAGACAAAATCAAATGCAAACATTCCTGGATATGATGAAAATTACAAATGATTTAATTTCTCTTTCAAAGGAGCAAGAACAATTAAAATCGGAGTCTGAAAAAATGGATCCTAATTCTTCTGCATTTAATCAGAATTCTGAACAACAAAACAATCTCAAAAGAAATCTTGAGAAGATATTGCAGCAGATGTCTGCCCTTTCACAAAAAACGTTTGCAATTACTCCTGAAATGGGTAAAGCTCTCGGTGACGCAGGAAGGTCTATGATGAATTCCCTTAAAGCAATGCAGGATAGGAATAATAGAAAGGCTTCTACAGATCAGGGGAAGTCAATGGAAAGTTTGAATGAAGCTGCATCGCTTGTGAAAAACTCGATGGAACAGATGATGAACAGTCAACAAGGGCAGGGTGGAATGATGTCATTGCTTCAGCAGATGGGAATGATGGCGAAACAGCAAATGAGCCTGAATAACTTAACGCAAATGTTACAACAGGCAATGCACGGATCGATGACACTAGAACAGCAGGCTCAACTGCAAAGATTAGCGCAACAGCAGGAACAGATCAGGAAAAGCCTGGAGCAATTGAACAATGAAGCTAAAGCCTCGGGCAAATCTAAAACTTTAGCAGGGAGTATGGAAAAAATATTACAGCAAATGCAGGAGGTAGTAAAAGACATGCAAACACAAAAGTTGAATGATGATGTTGTCCAGGAACAGGAACATATTCTCTCAAGAATGCTCGATGCACAAAAGTCTGTAAGTGAAAGAGATTATGAAAAACAGAGAGAATCGCTTACTGGCAAAAACATTACACGTGAATCACCTGCGGAATTAAATTTATCTTCTGATGAAGGTAAAAATAAATTAAGAGATGAGTTAAACAAAGCTGTGCAGGAAGGATTTTCAAAAGATTATGAGCAATTGATCAGAAAATATTACGAAGCATTGCAGAAAGAAAAAATTAAAAATTAAAATTATACAGGATCGATGTGCACAAACACTTTTTGAATTTCTTCTATTGATTCAATTGCTCTCTGAACTTCTTTCCCAACATTGTGTGATTTTTCCGTTGACATATTTTTATCAACCTCGATATGAATTTCAATATGAAATTTATTTCCCACGTAATGTGATTTTAGATCATTCATTCCTTTTACACCATCGATTCTTAAAGCAAGATTAGCAATTTCAATAATGATTTTTTCATCAGCAGCTTTCCCCATAAGGTAATCAATATTTTCACGTGCAATTTCATAGCCCGATTTTAAAATAAATAACGAGATCAGAATACCTGCAACGCCATCAATATAAGGTAAACCTATCTGTACACCTATGACACCAACCAGGGAAAGGGAAGAGGCAAGAACGTCATTAAGACTGTCGACTGCACTTGCCCGCAAACCCGGGCTGCGAAAAGTTTTGCCAACTTTTGATTGATATCTTGTCAAAATTATTTTTACCAGAATTGTAACAATAAGTATAGAGTAAACCAGAAGATTTATTTTATGCGGTTCAGGATGTAAAATCCTGTTTATAGATGCTTCAATTAGGTTTATTGCTACAATTGCGGTAAATAAAGCAATCACAAAAACTGCAATAGGCTGTGCAGCATTATGCCCGAATTGATGATCATCATCAGGCTTTTTAAGTGATATTTTTACGCTGATCATTATAGCTGCCGAGGACACTATATCAGTAAGTGAGTTAATAGCATCGGAAATTACAGCAATAGAGTTTGAAAGTATGCCGGCAAATGCTTTTATCAGGAATAGAAAAATATTTACCAGAAGTGAAAGGTTAGCTGCTCTTTTTAGAAGTTTAGCCATAAACAAAGATAAAAGTATTTATCCATAATCAAAAAAATAGCTTTCATATTGCATGAAAAGAGAATCGGTATCTGAAATCGCTAAGTTAAGAAGAAAAAATATTTTGGATTATTTATAAATTGCTTATTTTGAGACATATATTATTGCACAATAGTAATACTGACGAGCCACTTTAACCCGGTTAATCTAAATTATTATATGCAATTATATGTTTTACTTGTTTAAAACTTACGTTGCATTTTCTTGTAGAAATTTCATAACTTATTGTGTCTTTTTTTGGAACAGTTTACTAATAATTCTGGATTGATAATATTTGTGCTAATTTGAGACTTTAAATTGCCTGAATTAAATCATTTAATAGCCGGTCAAAAAGAAATTATTGCTTTGACAAAAAGAAAAGAAAAATTTGACGTTTTGCTTGAATCATGAGAGGATCCCATATTTATTTTAGATAGCAAAGGATGCTTTACGAGAATAAACGATAACGGCGCCAGATTGCTTGACTACAATTCAAGGGATCTTTTAGGAAGATATTTGGGGGAGTTTGTCGATCGCTAAAAGCGATGAGGTTATTGTTAGTTCTTTTAATGAAATTTTATAGAGTAAGAAGGCCCGGGAAAGAAACCTCTGGTACTGGTCTCGGGTTGGTATTTGTTAAACAAATTGTAGATTTACACAAAGGATTAATTACCGTTAACAGTGAAGTTAATATAGGAACGTCTTTTGTGATTAATTGCCAAAAGCAAGTAAATTTCAAAAAACAACCAAAGGCATATAGTGAACAAATTAGTTTTTATTGTTGATGATGAACAGTCTATTTCCAAACTTGTATCTTACTGGGTAAAGGACAAGTGGAAATATGAAGTAGAAGTTTTTTCTAACGGTGAGGATGCGCTAAAGAATTTAAATATGCGCCCTGATATTATTCTACTGGATATTATGTTACCGGGACTAAACGGAATCGAAACACTCAAGCGAGTTAAACAGTTCGATGAAAATCTTCCGGTAATAATTCTTTCAGCGCAGGGGAGTATTGAAGTTGCAGTTGAAGCATTAAAATTTGGTGCATTTGATTATTTCCCGAAGCCCATCGATATGCAAAGGCTCGAACCTGCATTAAAAAATGCAATCAAATCATATGATCTTGTAAAAGAGCTTGAATCATTAAAAGAAAATGTTAAAAAAGAGTATAGTTTTGATAATATTATTTCGTCTGATGGGAAAATGCAGGACGTGTTTAAACTTGTAACAAAAGTTTTGAATAATGATATTACAGTGCTTATTCATGGTGAAAGCGGAACAGGTAAAGAACTTGTTGCAAGAGCTATTCATTACAACGGGAAAAGAAAGGATAAGCCATTTATAGTGGTTAATTGCGCATCTATTCCCCGTGAATTACTTGAAAGTGAATTGTTTGGACATGAGAAAGGTTCATTTACCGGTGCTCATCAGCGTAAATTGGGTAAATTTGAATTGGCAAATGAAGGTACCATTTTTCTTGATGAAGTCGGTGAACTCGAAATGTTATTGCAGGCTAAGTTATTAAGAGTTATACAGGGAAAAGAATTCGAACGTGTTGGTGGTAATGAGCTAATAAAAACGAACGTAAGGATAATATCAGCTACTAACAGAGAGCTAAGGGAGGCGGTTGAACAAAAACAATTCAGGGAAGATCTTTATTACAGGCTAAATTCTTTCCCGATAAACATACCTCCGCTTCGTCAAAGAAAAGGGGATATACTTGTACTTGCCGAGCATTTTCTTAAAACATCCAGTGAAAGACTGGGAAAAGATGTAAAAGGTTTTACAAAACGGGCATTAAAATTAGTTTATGAATATAACTGGCCCGGCAACATTCGTGAAATGGAAAACACGATTGAAAGATGTCTTATTATATCGGAAAAAGATATGATAGATATAGAGGATCTACCTTCTCATCTAAGAAGTGCAGATCCTTCTGCTTCTATAGAATACAGCGGTTCGTTATTTGACGATGAAACAATAATTCCTTTTGAAAAGTTGAAAGAGGAATCTATAAGACATGCTCTTAAAGTTACTAACGGTAATATTGTAGAAGCCGCTAAAAAATTACAACTGGGGAGAGCTACTATTTACAGATTAATGGAAAGGTATAATATAGAAAATCGTTCTTCTAATTGAATTTAAATTAAATCAGGAATTTAAATGGATTTTATTAAAGAAAAGTATGACGACGTGTTGGTAGAGGTCGTGAATCTGACACGTGCTACACTCAAAGAAGCAGAAGAATTTAAGCTTACTTTAACACAAGATATAGAAGAAGGCGTAAGAAAAATTGTAGTGGACCTTTCTCAATGTGAATTTATCGATTCAACATTTCTGGGAGCCTTGGTCGTTTCCCTTAAAAAAATTACCAACCTAGGGGGTGATTTGAGACTGGTTGGCTTTCAGCCCGCTGTGCATTCTATGTTTGAATTAACCAGAATGTATCGTGTGTTTGAATCCTATAAAACTAAAGAAGAAGCTGTGAAAAGTTTTAGCCAGTAATATATATAAAGAATTTATTGAAACTATTTTTACTCGTACTATATTCCTCCAAACTAATCAGGTATAAATGCAAGAAGAACACAAATCTATTCTGGTTATTGATGATGACCTTACAGTGCGTAAACTTATTGATCACCATTTAAAAAAAAATGGATTTAAGACCTTATTAGCTGACGGAGCAAATGAGGGCTTTAAACATTTACGGGAAAATAATGTGGACCTGGTTTTATGTGATGTAACTATGCAGGGCATGGATGGATTCACATTTTGCAAAGAAGTCAGAACAAATGAAAAATTTAAAACTCTTCCTTTTGTTTTTGTAACTGCAAAATCGACTATAGAAGATAAATCTACTGCTCTAGAAGCAGGCGGTGATGATATTATTACCAAACCCTTTGATGTAAACGAATTGATTCTAAAAGTTCGTGCCTTAGTTCGTAAGGCCGATATTTATAAAGCTTACGGTGGCGGTGCAAGAAAGAACGTTGAAGAATCATTTCAAAAAGTCAAAACTAAAATACTTCTTGTAGATGATGATGATACTCTTTCGAAGTTATTTCAGTATAACTTAAATAAAGAGGGTTTTGAATGTATAACCGCACCTGATGCTAAATTCGGATTTGAAAAAGCTAAATCAATACATCCAGATATAATTATTTCGGATATTATGATGCCTGAGATTGATGGTTTTGAATTCAGAAAAATGCTTTTAAGGGAAGAGGATCTGAAAGGCGTTCCTTTTGTTTTTTTAACCGCCAAAGGAGAAGAGAACGATATACTGGATGGCTATGAACTAGGTATAACGGATTATGTTATCAAAACCGCCGGACCTAAAGTAGTAGTAGCAAAAGTGAGTGCGATTATTAAAAGTCTCGGTACTGAAAGGCAAAAGGCTGTAAATGAATTGCATCAGGCTGCGGATTCAATGCGTGTTAAAGTTGTTCCTGATGAAAGTCCCAAATTTGAAGGATTTGAGATTAGTCAATGGCACCAGCCGTTTCAAGGTATTCCGGGAGGAGATTTCATAGATTATTTTAATCTCGATGATGAACATCTTGCAATAATCCTCGGTGATGTGATGGGGAAAAAATGGGGTGCCTGGTACTTTGCATTTGCTTATGCAGGATATGTTAGAAGTGCAGTTCGTGTAGTATTACAAACTGGAAAAGATTTGACCCCAGGTTCGATTTTGCAACAGGTTAATCAATCAGTGTATAAAGACGCAAAAGTATCAGAAGTTTTTGCAACTCTTTCAATTTTAGTGTTAAATAAAAAAAATAAAACAGTTGATTACACGGGCGCAGGAGATCTGCCGGTTATTTTTAGGAAAGCTTCGGATGGTTCGCTTAAAAAATTAAAATCAAAAGGACTTCTGCTCGGCTTTGCTGAAGATGGTGGCTACGAAGACATTTCAATACAAATGAATGAAAATGATTGCCTGTTTCTCGTTACTGATGGAATCATTGAAACAAGGAATTCAGCCGGCGAACAGTTCGGTAAAGCGAAATTAGAAAAGGTGATAAAAAATATTTCAGATAATAAGAATCCGCTTGAAGCTCTGAAGAAAGAGTTTATTAATTACACGGAAAGTAAATTCGAAGATGATATTAGTCTTATAACAGTAAGAGCTAAAAATTAGATTTCATTAGTTGCCTGAAGTTTTTCAGTCCTGTCAGCCAGCTTCAATTGTTCAATAAGTTCATCAAGTTCACCTTCCACAATATTGGAGAGATTGTAAAGTGTTAATCCAATTCTGTGGTCGGTAACTCTATTTTGAGGAAAGTTGTAAGTTCTGATTTTATCACTTCTGTCACCGCTTCCCACCATAGATTTTCTCTGTGCTGAGAGCTCCGCGTTTTGTTCCTTCAGTTTCATATCATACAAGCGGGCACGTAAAACTTTCATTGCTTTTTGCCTGTTCTTTAATTGAGATCTTTCATCCTGACATTGAACAACTATACCGGTTGGAATGTGAGTAATTCTGACAGCAGTTTCAACTTTGTTTACGTTTTGTCCGCCAGCGCCACCCGAACGGAAAATATCTGTTCTGAGATCGTTTGGATTTACATTAACTTGTACGTCTTCAGCTTCCGGCAGAACTGCAACCGATGCTGCAGATGTATGAACTCTTCCGTTTGCTTCTGTCTCAGGTACTCTTTGAACTCTGTGAACTCCACTTTCAAATTTTAAGTTTCCGTAGATATTTTCTCCGCTTATTGAAAAGACCGCTTCTTTAATGCCACCACGACCGGTATCGTTTATATCCATAAGTTCAACTCTCCAGCCTTTTCTTTCCGCAAAGCGTGTGTACATTCTGAAAAGATCACCAGCAAATAGTGCTGCTTCTTCCCCTCCTGTACCCGCGCGGATTTCCATAATTATATCCTTATTGTCGTTAGGATCTTTAGGAAGCAATAAAAATTTTATTTTTTCTTCCAGCTTTTCCTTTTTCTCTGCGAGTTCATCAAGCTCAGCTTCTGCAAGTGAAACAAGTTCCTTGTCTGACTTTGCTTCTATTATTTCTTTATTGCCTTCAAGGTTTTTGATAATATCTGAGTAATCTTCATAAGCCCTCACAATTTCAACTAACTCGCTTCTTTCCCTGCTGAGATTAACTATTTTTTCTCTGTCGTTAATAAACGATGGATCTGAGAGCTGCTGGTTTATTATATCAAACCGTTCTTTTATTTTTTTTAGTCTGTCAGATAAATTCATGACTGTATTTTTTTAGAGCGATAAATATAGCAAAGATACGGTTCAAAATCTAAGCTAATTAAGTATTGGGTATTTTCCAACTTGTTAAAAGAGGATAATTGTACTTTACGAATAGACTATCTTAAGTGAATAATTTTCGTTCGGGCCTTTTACAGTCCAGCACAAGATTATATTTTCGCTGGCAAAAGTTAATTCAGCTGAATAAAGATCGTTATTGCAAATGTGTGGGATTTTACTTTGCCAGAAGTTTTCACCAGAAGGAATTAATTCAACCAAATTTACAGGATTGCTTTTGCCAAATCTTAAATGTTCAAGTTTAATGTTTCCTGTTAGGGAGAAATTCCACCTGTAAACATTTTTTGAATTTATCAATAAGCTACTTCCTTTTTCCCAATGTAGCCTTTCTTTAAAAACTATTTCACTTTTGTGTGACTTTTCGACTCCCACTGTTCCGGATAAGGTATGTGCTTGTTTTCTATTAACATCAAAAATTTTTGTGTTTAGTCGTTTTATTCCGGAAAATATTTCAATAATCCCTTTTCGATCCATCATAAGAAAAATTAAGCTTAAGTTAATATTTAACACTTTATAAAAATACGAGAAAATATCCTTCCCCTCTCTACTTATCAATATGTAATAAATTTCTGTTCCTATGTGGCGGTAATACTAATTTAGATTGTCATTTAATATATAGAATATTTATTGCAAAATTTTAAAATAGGGAGAGTTATACATGTTTAGTACTTTCAGGTCAAGATCATTTATAAAGGCCTTAATAATTGCATTTATTGCTTTAGTATCCATAAATCAAAGAACATTTGCAAAATATAACGTTCTGGTCCTGGAAGGTAAGGGCACTTTAAGGGGATTTGTTGTGGATTCTACGAACGGGGAGGTACTTGCATATTGTAATGTATTAATTAAGGAATTAAATATAGGGACTTCGACTGATATCAGGGGATATTTCCGTATTCCTTCCATTCCATCGGGGAAAGCATATACTCTTTTGGTTTCTTATGTCGGTTATAGATCTAAAGAGATAAAATTTTCAATCCGACCCAATAAAATCACCGACATTAAAATAGAACTGGCTCCTGAGACAATTGAGTTGAATCAGGTCGAAAAAATAGGGAATAGAATAATAGAAAAAAATGCTCCGGATGCAGGTTTGCAAAGAATTTCGATTAAGGATATTGAAAGTATTCCTCAGGGTGTTGAAACTGATATATTCAGATCGTTACAATTTATTCCCGGGGTTCAGTCTACCGGTGATGTTTCTGCAAGATACTATGTTAGAGGAAGTCCGACAAATGAAAATCTTGTTTTATTAAACGGGGTTACAATTTATAATCCGTTTCATGCCTTTGGATCGTTCAGTGTTGTCGAACCTGATATGATAAGTAATGTAGAGTTTTATAAAGGGGGGTTCACAGCAGAATATGGTGGCAGATTATCATCAGTCCTGAATATAGTAACAAAAGATGGGAACAAAAAAAGAGTCAGCGGTAGCGCAGGTGCCAGCTTTTTAACTGGTAAAGCCTTGATAGAGGGCCCTATACCCGGAGGCTCGTTTATTTTATCTGGGCGGAGAAGCTATAACAGTAAGATATTGAAGAAATTCTTGAATAATAAAAATGCGCCAATTGATTTTTATGATATAGGTGGAAAGATAAATTTTTCGGATCCTAATTTTATTAAAGGAGGTAAAATAACAATCCAAGGTTTTGTGAGTCACGATGGGCTTGATAATAATGACCCCAACCTTGAAAGCCTGGACTGGACTAATAAAATTATAGGCCTCAGATGGTTTCAGGTGGTTAAAGATGCCCCAGTGTATTTTGTAATGGGGCTGTCTTACAGTAACTTTAACGGGAACGTAGATCCTAAAAATACTTCGTCAAAACCCAAACATAATAATGTTACAGATTTTTCATGGGACATGAATGTAAATTATATGTTTGATAGTAAGGATGAGATTGCTTTTGGCTTGCAATTAAAATCTATTGAAACAGTGCTTGGTCTTCAAAATCAGAGTGGGGTAAGAAGTGATATAAATTCGAAAGGGGCTAACATTAGTGTGTTTGGGAAATACAAACTTTTGAGGTACGATAATTTTGGGCTGGATATTGGCACGAGGTTGAATCTTTCAAGTTTATCACAATCCCTTAAAAATATTAACCTGTTTGAACCTAGAGTAAGCCTTACCTATGTATTATCACATTCAATATCATTAAAGGGAGCGTGGGGAATTTATACACAGGAAATGACAACACTTACTGATGATAATGAAATTATTTCTTTGTTCGAACCATGGATTATAGTTCCCGACTACTTAAAAACTCCCGGGGCAATTCATTATGGTTTCGGGATAAAAGACGAAATATCAAATAATATATCTCTAGACTTACAAGGATATTACAAAATATTGCATGATATTCCAACATTAAATGAAGCAAAGATCCTGCCTGAACAACGTGATCTTATTCCATCAGGTGGTAAATCATATGGACTGGAGGCGTTGTTGAAATATGATATTGGAAGACTGGGTATTACAGCTTCATATTCATTATCCTGGGCTTTTAAAACCGTTGATTCCCTAACCTATAATCCCAGGTATGACACAAGGCATAACCTTAGTTTATTAGGAACTGTGAACCTTGGTGATGGCTGGCAATTTAGTGCTACGTGGATATATAATTCGGGTCATCCTTTTACTCAGATTCTCAGTTTTTATGAAAAGTTTTATTTTGATAACCTTTATAATAATGATAAATATTACGGAGACTATTCGCCATTTATTATACAGGCTTCAAAAAATCTTGGCATACTTCCACAGTATCACCGACTTGATGTTAGTTTATCCAAGAAGTTTGATTTATCAATCTTAAAAGTCAGCCTATCTGCAAGTATTATTAATGTTTATAACAGGAAGAACATTTTTTATTATCAAAGGGATACGGGAAAAAGGGTAAATATGTTACCTTTCTTACCAACAGCTACTATAGAGGTGGAATTATGAAGAAAGTCATATTATTATTCCCACTGCTAGTCTCGTTTTATTTCATTTCGTGTGACGATTCATTTAATCCCTATGCTCCGTTTACAGAAGATTATGTACTGAACGGGATTGTGAGAGGAGATACTTCATACCAGGTTGTTACGTTAACACACAGCTATCGGCCAAATGGCACAGATCCATTAGCGTATAAAAATGATCCTGCTATAGCTGGAGCCCGGATAGAGCTTATGTATGATAATAAGATTTATGTACTGCGTGATTCATCCATTACGAGAACTGATACCTCACAATTTGATACTCCTTTCAGGTTTTTCTACACAAATGATCTCAGGCCTGATGTAAATAAGACAATCAGTATAAAGGCAATTTTGCCAAATGGAAAAATTCTGGAAGCAGAAACCAAAACGCCTAATGTGAGTAAATACGGATCCGGCTTTTTTAATGGTAATAGCGATTACACCTTTCCACCAGACACAGGTGCTAAGTCATATGTTTCTTGGGAAGATATCGGGAATTATGTATATGCTCCTGATATAAATATTAATTACCAGGTTATGGGAGATAGTACATTTTATGAAATAGCTGTGCCGGCAAGTTTTGATGAAGATGGGACACCGAAATATGTAAAACCTACAAAAGATATTTTTATGTCTTTCGATACATCAGCAGTGCGCAAAACTCTTGATGAACTTGCTAGTAAGTATGGTAATAAATCAAAATTAAAAATTATAAATATTACTGTAGATATACAGGTTTATGATGAGTATTTATCTCTATATTATTCTTCAATACGCTTAGGAATGGATAGTTTTACAATAAGAATTGATAACCCTGATTATTCGAATATAAAAGGAGGATATGGAATATTTGGTTGTTACGTGAGGACGGTTCACAGAATTAGTTTTAGAAGCGCATATCTAAGAAATTTAGGTTTTCAATAGAACTTAAAATTTTGACTTCTTAAAAAACAAAAGGGACCGGAGCAACTACAACTCCGGTCCTTCAATGAGAGAGAGAATAAAATTATAAATTCTTCAGCCAGGCTTCACGTAGTTTTAATTGTTCCGGCGTTGGATTAGGTTCAACTTTAAAAACATGTTTCAGTGGTGTTGGCCTTAATGTTTCTGTAACCTCAATTTCTTTATCTCCTCGTTTCAATGTAAGGTTAACTTTTGTTCCTACCGGCATACTCAGTGATTTTGAAGCAACCTTTTTTACATTTTGGAGTGTAATGTCAGTACTGTCAATTTTTTCAAGAATATCACCTTCTTTTATATCCTTGATATAATCATCAACTTTAACAACGACTAATTTTCCGTCCACGAACCCAATGTGTATTCCAGTGTATGATTTACTGCTGTCATAACCGGCAACTTCCTGGTAATCTATTCCCAGCTTTTTATAATACTCAGCCACGGGCAGCTTATCTGTACCCTTGATGTAATGATCTATAAAGTTTGCTATTTCAGGGTAAGTAATTTTAACTAATTCATTAAAGAAATTCTTTTCACTGAAAGAATTATGAGGTCCATATTTTTTTGAAAGTTCGATAATTAATTCTCGTAAACCACGTTTACCGCCGGAAAGTTCGAGCAACCGTATATCAAGCAATCCTGCAATAATTGCGCCCTTCATATAAATATTACCATACTGTTTTGGTAGTTCCGTTGCACGAATACCTAGTTCTGTGAGACTTATATTCTGGTCATAATTGTCGTTTATAGTTAACTTAGTGTGGAGTGTATTAAGATAATGATCGAGTGTTGTAAGCTTATCTCTTAATTGTAAAATATGAGCGGCCCATTCCGTTACCCCTTCATATAGCCATAAATGTTGCGACATTACCGGTTTTACAAAATTGAATTTTTCAACCAGTTCACTATGGATATTTAGTGGTGTATTTACATGAAAGAACTCGTGTGCAACGAAAGATTTTAATTGTGCTTCTGTCGCTCCTTTAAGAGTATCCTCTTTCATAACATATTCTGAGCTAAACGAATGCTCCCAAGCACCTACGGTAAAATTACCAAAGTGAAAAAGAAAAGTATAATGATCAACGGGCAAGCCTTCGGTAAAATCCGATTCTGCGTTGAGTATATCTTTTAGCATATTTAATATTTTTTCAGAGGTAATTAGGCCCGATTTTGAGTACGTGTAAACATCAATATTTGCTCCGCCTACCGTGGTCGTTGCTTTTGTTAAATCACCAAGATAGAAAGGTGAATCAACAACCCTGTCGTAAGTATCTGCGTCATAGTATCCATCATTATCTTTTCTCAGTGCAGTACCAATAGACCAGTCTGCCGGATAGTCAATCTTTATTTTAATTGGTTCAGACTGCATCCCTTTAAAGTATCCAAATACAACCTGACCATTAATCATAACGAAGTTGTCAGAAATTGTTGCACTGCTCATCGGGTAAATATTGTGTTCTTTAACAGGTGTATCCCAAATATCATCAACTTTATACGTAATTTTTTTTATTGCAGAAGGATCGGAAATAGTCCACTGGTTTGTTGAGTTGTGTTCAGTATTAATTTCGTTACCATTTGAATCGAAAGCCTTGAAATTACTGACAAACCGGCCAATATCCATTGTTTGGTAAGTGCCAGGTGCTGTTGCAGCGAATTGAAATATATTATTACTATCAGAAAGTTGTTCCGGATAGAGTGTTACATGAAATTTATCATCAGCCCTGTCATTTAAATTAACTTCAAATACCTGTTGAGCAAATGAAGTTGAAAAAAGTAGAAGGAAACTGAAGATTAGCACTCCATAAAATTTTGAGATCTTCTGCATAGAAACTCCGTGATATTTTATTTTATAAATACTTAAACTGCCATAAACTATGATAAGAGGGCAGCAAATTTAACGTATATTTGATGAATTATATGATATTAGGGATAAACGGTAAAAATAGGATTATATATCTGGGAATATATCTTTCATTTGTGTGGGAGTAATAATTTTGGTTTGAGTTGGGTACTCAATGTCTTATAAAGTTTTTATTGTGAGAAAAATTCCGATTTTTGAAATACTATTACATTATTTCTCTGTTTTTTATTTCATATTTTTACATATTACTAAAAAATCATCTAAGCCTGAATGAAAAAGTTCGATATTCCCCACTTTTACAGAAGTTCGATAATTGCAAAAATAAAAGAAAACCGAACCGGTAGTGACCCACGTAAAAAGGATTATTCTCCAACTTTACTCGATTTTGGTCCTGTTCGATTCTATATAGCCCGTCATTTCGGATTCTGTTATGGAGTGGAAAATGCAATAGAAATCTCATACAAAACAGTTGAAGAAAATCCGGACAAAAGGATTTATCTGCTAAGTGAAATGATACATAATCCCGGAGTTAATGATGATCTGAGAAGCCGGGGGGTAAAATTTATCATGGATACTTCAGGTAAACAGTTGATTGATTGGGGTAAATTAAATTCCAATGATATTGTAATTATTCCGGCTTTTGGTACAACACTGGAGATAGAAAAAAAATTAAAAGAAATTGGACTTGATGCATACAGGTATAATACAACCTGTCCATTTGTCGAAAAAGTCTGGAATCGTTCTACGCAGCTTGGAAAACAGGATTATACAATTATAATTCACGGTAAACATTACCACGAAGAAACACGTGCAACTTTTTCACATAGCGTTGTAAATTCAGCTTCAGTAATTGTTCGTGATATTGAGGAAACAAAATTCCTTTCAAAGGTTATTCTTGGAGAGAAAACCGAAAAAGATTTTTATAAATTCTTTAAAGGAAAGTACTCTGAAAGATTTGATGTTAAAAAAGATTTGCAAAAGATCGGCGTAGTGAACCAGACTACAATGCTGGCAACAGAAACGCAGGCAATTGCAGATTATTTAAATGAAACAATGATTAAAAAATACGGCACCGAAAATTTAAATGATCATTTTGCGGACACGAGAGATACATTGTGTTATGCAACTAATGATAACCAGGATGCAACTTACGGTTTGCTTGAAAAGGAAGCCGATTTTGCAATTGTTGTAGGTGGATATAATAGTTCGAACACCAGCCACATTGTTGAACTTTGCGAGGGGAAATTAAAGACTTATTTTATTTCATCTGCTGATAAAATCAGATCGAAAAACCAAATAGATCATTTTGATATTCATAAAAAGATAGAAGTTACTACAAAGAACTTTCTCCCGAATAAGAAACCAGTGGATATACTTTTGACAAGCGGGGCTTCTTGTCCTGACGCTGTAGTCGACCATGTATTACAGAAAATAGTTTCTTTGTTCGAAGATGCTGGTAAATTAGAAGATATTGTTGGAGTATTCGGCTGAATGCCCTTTCAATAAATTATTTTTTCAGTTTTACTTCAAATTTAAATGGTTTGCTTACCGGGAAAAGGCAGGTCTGATCATTACAGGGCTGATATTGTAATTGCCCAGTTAGCATAATGGGTCTTTTCTTAAAATTCTTTTCAACATTTAAAACCACGGTAATTACTGCTTCCTGTTCGTACAAAGCAAGTTCATTTTCTGAGAATTGCAGTTTTACCATTTCGGCAGGTGGATATTCAATCTTTTGCACTTTATAATTTGATGATGAGTCGATTATTAAAACAGTTGGTGTTAATGAATTATCATTCGGCTTATTTGCATTTATATGCCACGAGTTTTTTATACTCAAAATAACATCAGTGTTGATCTCGGTTCCATTTTTTGTATGCTTTACCTTTGTAACAGGATTTATACTTACAACATCCTCAGGCTTTATATTCTGAGCCCATAATACCTTTGAAAAAATTATCAGCAAAATAAAAAGAGCTACAAGTTTCTTAATCATAAATAAAATACCATAAAAAAAATAATAAATTATTTTGAACTAAGATCGTTCGATACATCAGTATAAAAAGCCTGTCCTATATTTTTAGTTTCATTATCTTGCACCCAAATAACAACTGCGAGATTATTGTGATCAATTTTATCTGTTCTTGTTCTCCATCCCGTGAAATTTCCGCGCCACGAAGGATCTTTTGTCGGATCATCAAGATATGATTTGATCCCGTTTTCTATGCTTGTTAAATCGAATACTTGGGTAACCTTATCAGTTTTTTTGTTAACATCAAATTTTTCTCCATCCGATCCGTTTGCAAGATCGCGAACAACAAATAAATGTTTGCTTATTCCGTTACGTCCTGTATAGGCAATTGATTTCTCAACTAATGCAAAATGTATAGATAAATTTTTATCAGTTGAATTTAGTTTCTTTAAATCGACATCTACTTTCACATCATTATTTTTGTCCAGCTTTGCTGTACCTGAAATATCATACCCCGGTTTTTCTTTCAGGGTATTATTTATAATATGTTCATAAACCTTAAACCTGTTCGGAGCTACAAAATCTGCACCACCTCCGATTAGCTGGTTGCCACCATCAAAGAAAACAGTCGGTGTTCCGAAATTTCCTCCATAATACCTGTAGCGTTTAAAAGTATCCGGGTTTGTCATTGGGTCAGGGCCCGGTATATGTAGATGATATTCGAGAATAGCCGTTTCATTTCTCGGGTAATATTCAGAAAGCATGTCGAATGCTTTATCAGCTGCAACACAAGGCGGGCACTCTGCGCCAGTAAATAATTCTGCCAGTACTACTCTGCCTGTTGGATTCTTTTTATTAAATTTGCCTGGCTCGAATTCAAGCAATTCCTTTTTTTCATTATTGATCTTTTCCTGAAGCCTTTTCTGATTCAAATTGTTTTTGGACATAAACTTGTCTACTGCTGCTTTTACTTTAGGATTTTCATAGGCTACCAAACCCTGAACATATGAATCAAAAGCTTTTTCATTATTCCCAATTTTTTCATAAGCTTTGCCTAATGTGAACCAGAAGTCGCCATCATAAGGGCTGGCCATATCTTTTGTTGAATTTAATTCTTCGATTGCCTTCTTGTTCTTTCCCATTGCTAAATGTATAATTGCAAGATTAGCTTTCAATGCTAACATATTTTCCAATGAAGTATTTTTACCGGCGGATTTAAGAGCATCGCTTGCAGTTTTTTCAGACTTCTTTAAATCCACTCCCATTTTTGCTGTGAAAGCGGCTGCATTAGATTTAATTACCGGATCATCTTTTTCCTTATTTGCTTTTAAGAAATCATCAACAGTGTTTTTGACAATATCTGTTTTTAATTCGATTTGTTCTTTCTCGGTTGGCTTTGCTTTCTTCAACCATTCATTAAACTTTTCTGTTGCCTGTCCCGGATCACCATATAATATGACTTTTGCAGAATGCATTAAAGCATCTTTCGTGTGTCCGCTTGCTTCTTCATAAAGTGAGAGGTAATAAAGATATGAAGGGTCATTTTCGTTCCCTTTTATAGCCTCTTGTTCAAGAATCCTTGCAGAATCCGCATTTCCCAAATCGTAAAGTACAAGTGCCTGTGTGTCCAGAATCATATTTAACATTCTGGGATTACTATTTCTTGC
>CAZQQD010000012.1:20210-45467 GCA_964595355.1 uncultured Ignavibacteriaceae bacterium
GCCTCGATCTGTTTATCTGGTTCATTTATAGAAGAAATTTTTTTATAAGCTTTCTGATCTCCATTTTGCGCATTGATTTGTGTAACTATTAAAAGAGAAAATATAGTTATCAGAAAAAGATTAATTCTTGAGCTCATTTTGTCACCTGAGATTAATAATCAAAATTGTTTTAATGTAAAATAATCTAAATAAAATTAAAACTTAAAAAGGATGAATGGCTAAGATATTCCGGTTTTCCGGTCTACCTTATTCTTTGATTCTTCGATTTCTTTCAGAAGTTTATTGAAAAGATCTTCCACTGTAAGTATTTCCTTTATGATACCTGAGCTTTGTCCGGCCTCCATTTCCCCTTCAATCTCATCGCCTTCAAAAATTCCTAAACGCTCTCTTTTTTTACCTAGCAGTTCTTTCAATTGTTCTTCATTCCAACCTTCCTCTTCAGCTTTAACTGACTTTAATGCAAAATCGTTTTTCATCATTCTGACAAGACCAATTTTTTTGAAGGCAAGAATTGTATCTCCATCGTTTGTTTCAACCACTTTCTTTTTGTAATTCGGATGAGCGGAAGATTCAACTGTTGCAGCAAATCTTGTCCCGATTTGAACGCCTTCAGCTCCAAGTGAAAGTGCGGCAAGAATTCCTCTTCCATCTGCAATTCCTCCTGCAGCGATTACAGGAATTTTTAATGAATCAACTAGCTGTGGAATTAAACATAATGTGGTAGTCTCATCAATTCCATTATGTCCACCCGCTTCAACACCTTCTCCTACAACTGCATCGCATCCTGCGTTCTCAGCTTTTAGCCCAAATTTTACAGAAGGAACAACATGTACTACTGTAATATTATTCTTTTTAAAATGTTCAATAAATTTTGCCGGGCTTCCTGCGGATGAAAAAACAATTTTCACTCTTTCTTCAATCGCGACATTGACTAGCTCTTCGGCATCTCCACGGTGAAGAGGAATATTTACTCCGAAAGGTTTATTCGTTGCGTTTTTACATTTTTGGATATGTTCACGAAGCAGGTCAGGCTTCATTGAGCCGGAACCAATAAGTCCCAAACCTCCACGATTTGAAACTGCGGAAGCAAGCTTCCAACCCGAAACCCATACCATCCCTGCCTGAATGATAGGATACTTGATATTAAAAAGCTTGGTTACTCTAGTATTAAAATTCATGAGTCATTTATTTATTTTTTATTTTCAATATCAATATAAAGACTTCTGATAAAAGATTTTGATTGATATTTATATAACGTTCTAATTTGTTATTCGAAACGAGTTTAAGTATTTTTGTAGATTAGTAACAGGTCAAAATGATAAAAATTTTATGCATGCAATAATCCCGGTTGCCGGAATAGGCAGCAGGTTGAAACCACATACATATTCCACCCCAAAAGTTCTTTTAAATGTCGGCGGAAAACCGATTCTTGGACATATACTTGATAAATTATCGAAAGAAGGAATTAAAAAGGCTACTTTTGTCATAGGCCACCTTGGTGATATGATAAAAGATTACGTAAAAAGTAATTATCGTTCCTTTAAATCTGACTTTGTAGAGCAGGAAGAAATGCTCGGGTTAGGACATGCAATTTACACAGCGCTTCCAACGGTTGAGGATAAAGAACTATTTATAATTTTAGGGGATACTATTTTTGATGTAAACCTTAAAGGAGTATTTAGGAAGAGGAAATCTGCACTTGGGGTAAAAGAAGTTGAAGATCCCAGAAGATTTGGAATAGCTGTTATCGAAAAAGGAATTATAAAGAAGGTAATTGAAAAACCGCAAAAACCTGTTAGCAAGCTTGCTCTGGTCGGTTTATATTACTTTTCAGATTCAAGAATCCTTTCAGAAAATTTAAAGAAGCTTGTTGATCAGAACATCAGAACAAAAAATGAGTTCCAACTAACCGATGCAATTCAGTTGATGATTGAAGCCGGAGAACAATTCACTACGTTTCCTGTAGACGGCTGGTACGATTGTGGAAAACCTGAGACGCTTCTCTCAACAAACCAGTTCCTTTTGAAAAGAGACGGAAAGTATAAAAAATATAAAGGCGTTGTAATAAATCCTCCTGTCTTTATTGCGCGTGATGCCGAAGTGAAAAACTCTGTAATTGGCCCTGATACAACTATTGATGCCGGTTCGGTTATAGTAAATTCAATAATTAGGAATTCCATAGTAGGGTCTAACGCAAAAGTAACAAATGCTTTGCTTGATAATTCAATAATCGGAAATAACTCGATTGTAAAAGGGTCCTACAAAAGGTTAAACTCCGGCGATTCCTCCGAGATAGAATTTTATTAATCATTACTAAAGTAAAAAGGTAGAAATAATTTATGTCATATTTCTTTACATCGGAATCTGTTTCCGAAGGGCATCCGGATAAAGTCAGCGATGCGATATCCGATGGAATTCTTGATGCGATTTATAAAAAAGATCCTAAAGCAAGGGTTGCCTGTGAAACATTTGTAACTACCGGACTTGTTCTTGTTGGTGGTGAAGTAACTACCAACGCATATATAGACGTTCAGGAAGTTGTAAGAAACACAGTTAAAAATATAGGATACACAAAAGCAGAATATAAATTTGATTCTGAATCGTGTTCTGTAATAAATGCGATTCACTCTCAATCTCCAGATATCGCAATGGGAGTAGACCATGGCGGAGCTGGTGATCAAGGGATTATGTTCGGATATGCCTGCGATCAGACTCCTGAACTTATGCCTATGCCTATTATGTATGCTCATAAACTCGTTAAAAAGCTTGCAGACATCAGGAGGAAAAACCCTAAGCTTATGCCTTATTTAAGGCCTGATGCAAAATCACAGGTGACAATTGAATATAATGATAACCATAAACCACTGAGGGTAGATGCGGTTGTTATTTCAACGCAGCACGACGCAAAAGTTAAGCAGAGCAAAATTAAGGCTGATATTATAAAGTATGTTATCAAAAAAGTGATACCACAAAAATACATTGATAAAAAGACCAAATATTTTGTAAATCCTACCGGAAGATTTGAGATAGGAGGTCCTCACGGCGACAGTGGTTTAACTGGAAGAAAAATAATTGTTGATACATACGGCGGTTGGGCTCCTCACGGGGGCGGCGCTTTTTCGGGAAAAGATCCTTCTAAAGTTGACAGAAGCGCTACTTATGCCGCAAGATACATTGCAAAAAATGTTGTCGGAGCAAAACTTGCAAAGGAATGCCTGGTTCAACTTTCTTATGCAATTGGTGTTGCAAAACCTATTTCAGTTTTTGTTGATACAAAGGGTACAGGGAAAATTCCGGATAAGGAAATTTCTAAAATGATTAGAAAGGAGGTTAACCTGACTCCAAAAGGAATAATTCAAAAACTGAAACTGAGAAGACCAATTTACCAGGTTACTTCTTCATATGGTCACTTTGGAAGAAAAGAAAAAGAATTTACGTGGGAAAAACTTGATCTGGTACCAAAGTTCAGAAAATATGCAAAGTAAAATTTATAAATAATAAAAGGTTAATAAGATGAGTGAAGTTGCTGAAAAGAAAATAGATTTCTCTTTAAAGTATAAAGTAAAAGATTTATCACTAGCCGAATGGGGCAGAAAGGAGATTGAACTCGCTGAGGCAGAAATGCCCGGCCTGATGGCAATAAGAAAAGAGTATGGCAGTAAAAAGCCCTTGAAAGGTGCACGCATAGCCGGATGTCTTCATATGACAATCCAAACTGCCGTATTGATTGAAACGCTTAAAGAATTAGGCGCTGAAGTAAAGTGGTCATCCTGCAATATCTTTTCTACACAGGATCACGCAGCAGCAGCTATAGCTAAAGCAGGAATTCCTGTATTTGCATGGAAAGGTGAAACGCTGCAAGAATATGATTGGTGTATAAAACAAACCTTGTTCTTCGGTGATGAAAGCAAGCCCCTTACGATGATACTTGACGACGGGGGCGATCTGACAAATATGGTTCTGGATGAATTCCCTGAACTGGTTTCAGGTATCAGCGGCATTTCTGAAGAAACAACTACCGGGGTTCACCGTTTATATGACAGAATGAAAAAGGGGACTCTTCCTGTACCAGCTTTTAATGTTAATGATTCAGTTACAAAATCAAAATTTGACAACAAATACGGTTGTCGTGAATCACTCGTTGATGCAATAAGAAGAGCGACAGATATTATGCTAGCTGGGAAAACAGCAGTTGTCTGCGGCTACGGAGATGTTGGTAAAGGTTCTGCTGAATCGCTCGCACACGCCGGAGTTAGAGTAACAATTACAGAAATCGATCCTATTTGTGCATTGCAGGCGTCTATGAATGGATTCCCTGTAAAAAGACTTGAGAACGTTGTTCAAGATGCCAACATAGTTGTTACTGCGACAGGTAACTATAATGTAGTAAATGAAAAACATTTTCGAAAAATGAAAGACAAAACCATTGTTTGCAACATAGGCCATTTTGATAATGAAATAGATATGGCGTGGTTGAATAAAAATTACGGCAATACAAAAGTTAATATTAAACCACAGGTTGATAAATATACAATTGATGGAAAAGATCTAATTGTTCTTGCCGAAGGAAGGCTTGTAAATCTCGGTTGCGCAATGGGACATCCATCTTTTGTAATGTCAAATTCATTTACAAACCAGGTGCTTGCACAGATTGAATTGTGGACAAATAAAGGTAAATATGAAAATAAAGTTTATGTATTGCCTAAGCATCTTGATGAAAAAGTTGCGATACTTCACCTGGGTAAATTAGGCGTAGAGCTGGAAACTTTAACACAGGAGCAGGCTGAATATATTGGCGTTGAGGTTAAGGGCCCTTTCAAACCTGATTATTACAGGTATTAAAAAATACATTTTTATAGTAAAGACGGATTGATGATCCGTCTTTTTTTATTTCAAACAATTCCCCGGTTCAGACCACCAGGGATGAATTTCATAAGCGAGTCTGCCAGCCTGAATAGCAGGATCATTTTTTAGTAGTTCAACAACTTCATGCTTCGTTTTCACATCAAAAATAAAAATACCTCTCCAGTAGCCATCATCACCAAAGGGACCAGCAATTAATAATTTCCCCATATCTGCCATCTTTTTAATATTGTTCAGATGTCCTATCATTAGGCGCTTTGATTTTACAGAATCAATCTTTTCTGCATTATCACCTTTTGTTAACATTACAAAGTAATATTGCTTGGTATTAAATTCCGGCATTTTTTCGTCATCCTGTGCTGAAGCAGAAACCGTAATTAAGGGAAGAATAAAAATAACTAAAAGTAGTTTTTTCATTTTATCCTCTGTGAAATGTTATTTTAATAAATTGTTTAATGCTGATTCAAGTTTTCCGTTTTTAAAATTAAAATTATTTTGATTCAGTTTTTCCGGGATAGCTTTAATACTTGTATTAATTGAATTAGCAAATTCACCAAGTACAATTTTTAGTGCAAAGACCGGCACCTTAAAAAATGAAGGTCTGTGCAAAACTTTTCCAAGTGTTTTTGCAAATTCGTTCATACTAACCGGGTTAGGAGAAACTCCGTTGACTGCCCCATTAATATTCGGATTATCGAGAGAAAACAAAAATGTATTGATCAAGTCATCAATATGTATCCAAGGAAACCATTGTCTACCATTACCAAGCGGACCACCTACAAAAAGTTTAAATGGAAGAAGCATTTGTTTCAAAGCTCCTTCTTTTGTGCTTAAGACAATTCCGGTTCTTATGCTTACTCGTCTCATTCCGCAGGATTCAACTTTAGCTGCTTCCTCTTCCCACGTTTTACAAACCTGCCCAAGGAAATCATTCCCCGGTGCACTTTTTTCAGTCAGCGTTTGATCTCCGCGGTTGCCGTAAATGCCAACGGCAGAAGAACAAATAAAAGTTGATGGCTTGTTTCTAACATTGGCTATGGCATTTACCAGGTTTCTTGTGCTGATCTGGCGGCTTTCCAGAATTCTTCTTTTGTAATTCTCGTTCCACCTCTTTCCAAATAAGTTAGCCCCAGCGAGGTGAATAACAGCGTCAACATTATTTATTTCATTCTGCCACTTATCAGGATTCTTGTAATCCCACTCTACCAAATTCTTTACCTGCGGCAGTAAGTTTTTTGCTTTATCGACATCTCTCGTGAAACCCGTAACCTCATCTCCACGATTGGTAAGTCTTTCACAAAGTGATCTGCCGATTAAACCGGTAGCCCCTGTAATAACTATTTTCATTAGCTTCTAAATTTTCAGAAAGTTAGTAGTTAAAATTATACAAAATGTCATTCCGAATCCCAGCGCAGTCTGATTAAATAGTTAGAAAAAACCTATTAATTAAGGGTTTGGCCATATTTTTCATTGAACTGCAGGCTTTTATACTTTATATTTATGATTCAATTTTTACAAATGGAAATGTCAAAGAACAACATTTACATAGAGACTTACGGCTGCCAGATGAATGTTGCCGATACTGAACTTGTACTTGGCATCCTGCAGAATCATGGCTATAAAGTGACGAAGGAAGTTAATGAAGCTGATGTAGTTTTGTTAAATACCTGCAGCATCCGTGATAATGCGGAGCAAAGAATTTATGGCAGGCTCGGAAATTTTAAGACTATGAAAAATTCAAAGCCGGAACTTGTTGTTGGCATTCTTGGCTGTATGGCGGAACGTTTAAGAAAAGATCTGATTGAAGAAAAGAAAATTGTTGATATTGTTGTTGGCCCTGATGAATATAGACGGTTGCCTGAATTTTTAGATACAGCTTTTCATGGTGAAAAGGGAATAGGAGTTAAGCTTTCACGAACAGAAACTTATGATGATATAATTCCTTACCGTGAAGACGGATTGCAGGCGTGGATTTCTGTAATGCGTGGCTGTGATAAGTTTTGCACTTTCTGCGTTGTGCCTTTCACAAGAGGAAGAGAACGAAGCAGAAGCTTAAATTTAATTGTTGAAGAAATAAAACAACTTTCAAAAAGAGGATTCCGTGAAGTGACTCTTCTAGGTCAAAATGTAAATTCATATCTTGACGGTGAAAATGATTTTGCAGATCTACTTGCTGCTTGTGCTCAAGTTGATAGGGAAATTAGAGTGAGATTTACTACTTCTCATCCGCAAGATCTTTCGGATAAATTGTTGTACACAATTGCAGAGCATCCTAATCTTTGTAATTATATTCATCTACCAGTTCAGTCAGGTTCAAACAGAATTTTAGAACTAATGAACAGGACCTATACAATCGAACATTATCTGAATCTTATTGATAAAGCAAAAAAGATTATTCCGGGAGCAAGCTTTTCAACTGATATAATTTCCGGATTCCCGACTGAAACTTATGAAGATCATGTAATGACCCTGGATATTATGAGACAGGTTAGATATGACGGAGCTTATATGTTCAAATATTCTCCACGCGAGGGCACTAAAGCTTTTAATATGACAGATGATGTAAATGATGAAATAAAAGCAAAAAGGCTACAGGAAATAATAGAACTCCAACATCAGATAGCTTATGAGATCAACCAATCATTAATAGGCAGAGAAGAAATAATTCTTGTTGAAGGTTATAGTAAAAAATCAGATCAGTTTTTAGCTGGTAGAACTGACACAAATAAAGTTGTAATTATCCCTGCCGATACAAAAATCAAAGGAGGCGATTACGTTAAAGTAAGAATTAATAAAGCTACATCAGGGACATTATTTGGTGATTTTATTGAATTTTTTGATGTTGAACAACAACTTGCTTTGACTGCTTAAATAAGCTTTAACCAATGCTTAAAGTTAAAATCATATTGACAATTCTTATCTTAAGTTTTTTTGCAATAAAATCCTTTGCTCAGGAAACTAATATTATTCCATACCTTAAAAAGGTTGAAACAGGTAATAAACAAGTGGTTCTTAATGAGCTACCGGATTTAAAGAAAGATCATCCGGGTGATCCGTCAATTCTATTTCTCGAAGGCATAGTTACAGAGAATGGACAGAATGCTGTAGCCATTTATAAAAAGCTAGTTAGTAACTATCCTGAAAGTAAGTATGCAGACGCAGCAGTTTACAGGATATATTCTTATTACTATGCACTTGGTTTGTACCAAAGTGCAAAGAATTATCTTGAAATGCTTAAAAAGAATTATCCTGAATCACCCTATCTTGATGCAGCCGAAAGAAAAATACCCGTTAAGGATGAGTTAACCAGTGAGGATAAAGTTGTAAAAAAACAACCTACTGTTAAAAAAGTAGAACCTCCAAAAACAGAGAAAAAAAACCTGAACTACAAATTTACAATCCAGGCAGGTGCGTTTAGTAATACTGATAATGCGCTTACTCTTTTGAAAAAGTTTGAAGATGCCGGATTTTATTCTGAGGTTAAAGAAAAAAATGTTGCGGGAACTTCTTTTCACGTGGTTTTTATTGGTAAATTCCTGACAGAAGATGAAGCAAAAAAATTCCTTGACGTAATTAATGCTAGATTTAGTCTGGACGGTAGAATTGTCCCGATTACAGAGTAAAAAAATTGGAAATCAAATTTATAGGAACCAGTTCCGGTAAAACCTCTCTTAAAAGATTTCATTCTTCCTTCATTGTTCTTGCTCCTGATTTTAACCTGCTTGTGGAGGCTGGCGATGGAATTTCAAAAGCCCTTTTAAAGAGCAAAGTATCCTTTAATAAAATTGATGGAATAGTTTTTTCACATCTTCACCCGGATCACTATTCGGGATTTGCAGGATTAATTGTTCAAATGAAATTAATTAATAGACAAAAACCATTAAAAATATTTATTCACGAAAAGTTGTCTGACGTTTTAAAAAATTATCTTTTCTCTTCTTATTTGTTTGAAAGAAAAATGGACTTCGAAATTAATTATGAAAAATTCAAACACAATGAAGAAATTAGAGTTTGCGATAAAATAAAATTTATATCCAGACAAAATTCCCATCTGGATCAGTATATTAAATATGATCTAAAAAAAGAATTAAATTTTATTAGTAGTAGTTTTCTTTTCGAATTGGGAAATAGAAATATTTTTTATGCCGGGGATATCGGTTCAGTAAATGATCTTTATTTGTTTGAAGATAAGAAAATTCATATAATGATTTGTGAAACTACACATCTTAAGCTTCCTGAGCTGCTTAATTGCTTTAATATATTAAAGCCGGGTGAAATATTTCTGACCCATCTTGACGATAATTCAGAGTTGCAAATTGAAGAATGGAAAGACTCAATTTCAGGGCAAATACGCAATAAATTCAAAATTGCGTATGACGAATTGTCAGTATCTGTTTAAACTATCCCCAAAATATTCCTTTAATTATGTCAAAAAATGTGATATATTTCTTTCCCCTGATTTTAAGTGTGTCAAAAAGTCAGACTATATATTATGACAATAGATGAGTTTAAAAAAGAATTCGGAATAATAGGTCGCACCAAAGAGATTCGGGATCTCATTGATATATCAATGCAGGTTGCGAAATCTGATATTTCGATCCTGATTTATGGTGAAAGCGGAGTAGGTAAGGAAATTTTTGCGAGGGCAATACATGGATTCAGCAACCGTGCGGAAAGGCCGCTTGTGAGTGTAAACTGTGGCGCGATTCCCGAAGGGATTTTGGAAAGCGAATTATTCGGTCATAAGAAAGGATCATTCACAGGCGCTGTTGAGTCAAGAAAAGGTTACTTCGAAATTGCAGACGGTGGAACATTATTTCTTGATGAAATTGCTGAAATGCCTTTGACAACGCAGGTAAAACTTTTGCGTGCAATAGAAACCAGAGAATTTATGAAAATCGGAAGCGAAACAGTTACGAAAGTTGATGTTCGTTTTGTTACCGCTACGAATAAGGATCTTCAGAGGGAAGTTGATGCAAAAAGATTCAGAGAGGATCTCTATTTCAGATTGAAAGCAGTAACTCTGACAATACCCCCGCTAAGAAAAAGACCCGGTGATATTGAGGAATTTGTGCGATATTTTATTAGTAATTATTGCGGAGAAAATAAAATTGTTCAACCAAAAATTACGAATGAAGCTTTGGATTTTCTTCGAGAATATAACTGGCCCGGCAATGTTCGTGAATTAAGAAATGCAGTAGAGACGGCAGTAGCATTGAATCGTGATGGAGCTCTTGACGTATCTTCATTTAAATCTTTAATTAGAAATGAAGAAACAGAATTTACGAGTCGTAATTTACCAGTCTTTTTAAAAAAATCTTCCGAAGAAGCTGATCGTGAATTATTATACCGTGCTTTATTTGAATTAAAGAAAGATATTTTGGAATTAAAGGATTTAATTACTGAAAGACATCGGGAAGTATATATGCCTTCGCAGCAGCAGACAAGTGAGGTTGTATCTCTTGATGAAGCACAGCGTGAGGCAATTAAAAATGCGCTGGAATATTCTAAAGGCAATAAAAGAATTGCTGCAGAAATGTTGAATATTAGCGAAAGAACCCTCTACAGAAAGATCAAGGAATACGAGCTGTAAAAAAAGCTGTAAATTTGCCAATTTTTTCAGGTGTGCGATGAAGCTTAAACTATTAGAAACAAAAAGTTTACACAATTTACCTATAACCTGCTTTAGAGCTGTATCATTTATCTTGTTTATCATTACCACCGTGATTAGTTTTGAGGGCTGCGGAGTATATTCATTTACAGGTGCTTCCGTACCAGAGCATATTAAAACTATTTCTATTCCAATTGCCGATGATCGAAGTGGTGCCGGTGAGCCTAACTTAAGAGAAACGCTCACACAAACATTAATTCAAAAATTCATTGACGACAACACACTTCGTGTTAGTGAGAGAAATAATGCTAATGCTGTTCTCGAGTGTACGATTACCGGGTTTAGTGATGCTCCTTCTATAGTTTCTGCGGGCGAAAACGTTACTAGCAGAAGGATTACGATTTCAGTTCTTGTTACTTATAGAGATCTTGTACAGAAAAAAAACATTTTTGAAAAAACATTTACTAATTACGGAGATTATGATCCACAGGGTAGCATAACTGATAGGACAAACGCAGTAACTGCAGCGGTTGATAAAATTAGTGATGATATATTGCTCGACACAGTTTCTGGGTGGTAAACTTACAATTAAATTTAAAGGTTAAAAAAGTAATGGATGAGATAGTTCTTATAGCTTATTTTATTTCCCTTTCGGTATTATTTATATTCGGTTGTCATGGTTTTGTAATGCTTTACTATCATAGAAAATACGGTAAAGCAAATCCTGTTGGAAGAACGGAAGTCAAAGGAGACGCATTGGTAACAATTCAGTTACCGCTGTATAATGAATTATATGTTGTTGAAAGACTAATCAATTCGGTTTGTGAGATAGATTATCCCAAAGATAAACTGGAAATCCAGGTCCTTGATGATTCCACTGACGAAACAAGCAAAATTGTTTCGGACGCAGTTGAGAAGAAAAAGAAATTAGGGTTTGATATTCAGCACATAAGAAGAAATAGTAGGGAAGGATTTAAAGCAGGGGCTCTTAAAGAAGGACTCAAAATTGCAAAAGGAGAATATATTGCAATATTTGATGCTGACTTTACACCACATAAGGATTTTTTAAAGAAAACTTTATCATTCTTCGACGATAATGTTGGTATGGTTCAAACTCGCTGGGAACATATGAATAGTGATTATTCAATTTTAACAAAAGCACAAGCATTGGCTCTTGACGGACATTTTGTAATTGAACAAACCGTTAGAAATAAAGCAGGATTTTTCATTAATTTTAATGGTACCGGGGGCGTTTGGAAAAAATCCTGTATCGAAGATGCAGGTAACTGGCATGCTGATACATTAACTGAAGATCTTGATTTAAGTTATCGCGCGCAGCTTAACGGCTGGAAATTTGTATTTCTTAAAGATTTTACTTCGCCTGCGGAACTTCCTTCTGAAATAAGTGCGTTGAAATCACAACAATTCAGGTGGACAAAAGGCGCTATTGAAACGGCAAAGAAAATTCTTCCTCTCGTGTGGAAGTCGAGTGTACCTATGCGTGTTAAATTGCAATCAACGTTTCATCTTACAAATAATCTTGTGTTTCCGTTTATTCTACTTGCTGCGATTCTAAACGTACCGTTGATTTTTATTAAAAACAGCGGCCCTCATGAAGCTTATTTCGCAGTAATGTCGTTATTTGTTTTGGCTTTTGTCAGTTCATTCCTGTTTTACCTTTATTCACAAAAGGATATCAGAACTGATTGGCGAAAGAAAATAGTTTTGTTCCCGTTATTTATGGCAGGTAGTATGGGGTTTGCTGTTAACAATTCCCGTGCTGTCTTCGAAGGTTTAATGAACAGAAAAAGTGAATTTGTTAGAACACCTAAATTTAAAGTGGGAAATAATAAAACCGGTTTGAAAGAAAATAAATACATAGCTAAGAAAAAAATAGATCTTATGGTAATGGTGGAATTAATTATGGCAGTATATTGCTTAATTGGAATAGTTTCATCAATTTACTTCTTAGAAATAGCAGCGCTCCCTTTCCAGATATTGTTCTTTACGGGATTCGCGTTTGTTTCTTATACGTCAATTAAACATTCATTTGTAAGAACAAAAAATTAAAGCGTTCCATTGGCTAAGTCTCCTACTGAAATATTTAATGAAAAAGTAAGTTTGATTTTTGAATATGATAAATCGTCGCCGTTATTTGTCAGGCAGGCAAATACGGAGATTGAAAATAATAATGTCGAACGTGCAATTGAAATTCTTAATGAAGGGATAAAACTTTATCCTGATTACCCCACTGCGTACATAGTTTTTTCAAAAGCACTTTCCCTGACAGGAGAATACGGAAAGGCTCTTCAACAAGTAAAGATTGCCAGCGACTTATTGCATTCTCCTCAAACATATGAATATTATCTCAAAGAGATTGAAGGCATTAGAAAAAGAAGCTCACTTTTTGCATCGAGTAGAGGGAATGCATTTATTCCTGAATTCAACCAATTCGAAGAGGAAATACAACCTGATCTTTTTGATGAAGAACTTGGATTGAAATTGATGGGAAATGATGAGCAAGTAAATAATGTTGTTGATAAAGAATCTGGGAAACTTGTCGATGAAACTTCTATTGCGAAGATAAGCGAATCCCAGGACGAAAGTAGTGATGATAAACCAAATCAGGAAAATGAAAGCGATTTCATTATTTCTGAAACTTTGGCAAAAATTTATGCATCCCAGGGAGAATACAAAGAAGCAATCATAGTTTACGAAAAATTGATACAAAAGACTCCTTCAAAAAAAGAAGATTACATCCAAAAAATCAAAGAATTGAATTCGCGATTCAAATCTTAAAATGTAATTCATTAACTTCATTTCTGTAATGGATCCCTTTCTTAATTTTAAAAAATTACCTAGAAAGTTTTATACACGTGAAGTAAAAACCGTGGCAAGAGATTTACTCGGGAAAATTCTTGTAAAAAAAGAAGACAATTCTATTTTAGCCGGCAGGATTGTTGAAGTTGAGGCCTACGATGGGAAAACAGACCGGGCAGCCCACACATTTATTGGTAAGACGAAGAGGAATGAAATTATGTTCAACGAGGGAGGCTATTTTTATGTTTATTTTACATACGGAGCACATTTTTGCTGTAACGTCGTTACGGGAAAGAAAGATCATGGAACAGCAGTTTTAATCAGAGCAGTTGAGCCGGTTGAGGGTGTTAAGAAAATGATTCAGAATCGTTTTGGAAGAAATTTGTTAAATGAAAAAGAAAGGTTTAATTTAACAAGCGGACCGGGTAAAGTATGCCAGGCGATGGGAATTAATAGATCACATTACGGATCTGATTTAACTAAGGATAAAATTTTTATTCTTAATGCTCCTAAAATTAATAAAGATATGATAATGGTAACGAAAAGAGTAGGGATTAAGAAATCAATTGATTTGCCCTGGCGGTTTTATATTAAAGAAAATCCTTATGTATCCAGGAAATGATAAAACCTAAAAACCTATTAATCGTAAGAACAGATAGAATCGGTGATGTTGTTTTAACATTACCGCTGGCCCGGATTATAAAAAAACAATATCCTGAATGTAAAATAACTTTTTTAATACGCGAGTACACAAAAAGCCTTATTAAGAATCATCCTTATATTGATAATACATTAATTCTTCAGGAAAGGGAAGGAAAACCTTTAATAAAAAGAAACATTAAAAATATTTCTGAAAAAAAGTTTGACACTTGCGTAGTTGTTTACCCAACATTTGCTCTTGCTTTAATTGTTTATCTTACTAGCATTAAAAGTATTATCGGCACCGGGTACAGGTGGTATTCGTTCTTTTTTAATCATAAAGTCTTTCAGCACAGGAAATATGCAGAAATGCACGAACTGGAATTCAATTTAAAACTTCTTGAAGTTTTCGGCATTCGTGAGAAAATAAAAAAAGGGAAAGTGAATTTTAATTTAAAGGTTGAAGAAAATGTGAGAGTAAACGAACTAATTGCTAAATTTCTCGGTAAAAATAAGCCTATGATTATCATTCATCCCGGAAGTGGGGGAAGCGCAGTTGATCTTCCTGTTGAAAAATTTAAAGAGCTGGTTTCTATGCTGGAAAAGCGTAATGATATTGAAATAGTTATCACCGGGAGTGAATCAGAAAAAAAATTATGTGAACTACTTGTGGTTTCAGAAAAGATACATAATCTTGCAGGAAAATTAGAGCTTAGTGAACTTACAGCTTTAATAAATAAAGCAGATATTTTTGTTGCGAATTCAACCGGGCCTATTCACATTGCTGCTGCGCTGAGTAAGTCTACTATTGGTTTTTATCCAAATCTTTTGCAATGCTCTGCCAAGAGATGGGGCCCTTATTCCGAGAAAAGTGTAGTTTTTACTCCTCAAAATCAATGTTCTGATTGTAAAAGGGAACAGTGTAGTAAACAGGACTGTATGAATAGTATTAATATGCAGGAAGTATATTCTGTAATTTTGAAAAAATTAAATTTATCCCTGAAGGAGACTCCCGAATGAAAAGGAGCAAATTATTAGTTATATATTTAACATTACTTTTATTTTTGAGTGGAATAATTCATCCACAGGATAAAAATGATGAATACCGGACAATTGTAAATCATGCTTTTAAAGTCGGAGAAAAACTTACATTTGAGTTGAAATACGGTTTTGTTACAGCTGGTATTTCTGTGATGCAAATACAGGACATCAGGAAGATCTTTGGTAGAGATACATATCATATCACTTTTGATGTTAGTTCTGTACCAAGTTTTGATTGGATTTACAAGGTACGAGACAGATATGTAACATATGTTGATACGCAGGGAATTTTTCCCTGGAGGTTTGAACAACATTTAAGAGAGGGAAGCTTTACAAGAGATTTTTCAGCATTCTTTGATCAAAAAAGAGGTAAAGCAAAAACCAGTGATGGAACTTACGACATTCCCAAATATGTGAACGATATAGTTTCAGCTTTTTATCTAGCAAGAACTTTTGATTATTCAAAAATGAAGGTCGGTGACATTATATATTTAAAGAATTTTTATAAAGATAAATATTACGATCTCAATGTTAAATATCTTGGTAAAGAAGTAGTTGACGCTCCTGCCGGAAAATTTAACTGTATAATTGTTGAACCTATGATAAAAGAGGACGAGCTTTTTAAGAGCGAAGGTAGTATTTATGTCTGGTTGTCTGATGATGAGCTTAAAATACCTGTAAGGGTAAAGACTAAGGTGGTTGTTGGTTCTGTTGACGCATATTTAAAAGCATACGAAGGTTTGGCCGGAAAGCTTACTTCCAAAATTTCCGATTAGTTTATATCAAAAAACGGCGTTGTTATCAATCCTGTTAAAGGCTAATTTATTTATTAAAATTCCTAATTATAAGATACACTCAAATGGATGAAGATTTACGAAATAATAATTCAGAAAATGATCCCGAACAAAACGAAGATAAGAACAGGAACGATTCGAGGGTTGACTATTCCAATAAGCTTAATCCGATAATTTCTCCTTTGTCTGCCGCGTTTATAGGATTGTTTGGAGGTTTTTTCCTATACCAGATTGTTGGTGGAATTTTAACTTTGCTGATTTTTGGATTTGATGTAGAAAAAGCACCAGTAAATGGTTTTCGCCTGATGACAATGGCAGGACAAGTATTATTTATTCTTTTGCCTGCGCTTGTGTTTTCAAAATGGTTTTATGAAGATGTAACAACTGTAATCCGTTTTAAACCTGCAAGGTGGAAAGAGATCGGACTTTTTGTGGTAGGAATTATAGTCCTTACTCCGCTTCTGGAAAATTTTGTAGCTATTCAGAATTATTTTATTGATAAGCTAGCTGCTCATTCTCCAGCTATTAACTCAGTTAAAGGTGTTTTTGATACTTTAAATGATAAAATGGAAACCACTTATTCCAATTTAATTAGCGCACATTCTATTCCCGAAAAACTGCTTGTTATCTTAGTTGTTGCTGCTGTACCTGCTGTTTGTGAAGAAGTGATGTTCCGGGGATTTATTCAGAAAAGTTTTGAATTAAGGTTCAAACCATTTTGGGCGATATTAATTACTTCTGTTTTCTTTGGACTCTATCACTTTAATCCATATGGATTAATTCCTTTGATGGTTCTTGGCTTTTATTTTGGATTTGCAGCTTATATGAGCAAATCAATATTTACTTCAATGTCCCTTCACTTTTTAAATAATTTTGCAGCCATAATTATATTCTTTATAGCGGGAAATGAGCAAATGATGAATTCATCATTAAATAGTGAGGTTGATTTGAAGTCTTCAATTACTATATTCGTATCACTGTTGGTGATATTTAGCGGTATAATTTATATGATAGTAAAGTATTATAGGAATAAGGAGAGTTACGTTTAGAAAGGAGGTTATATGTCTGTTTGTCCAAAATGTAATTATGAATATGTTGAAGGTGTAACAATATGTCCTGATTGTGGATCGGTTTTGGTAGACGAATCAACACTTGAAAAGCCGAAAGAATACACAGAAGAAGATTGGCAGGTAGTCTACACTACAAATAAAGAATACGAAGTTGAAATGATGAAAGATAACCTGGAAAGTGCCGGAATTGCAGCCGCAATTCTTTCACAAAAAGACAGAAATTTTCCTGCCCCTGGCGATCTCTCCATTATTAAATTGTTGGTTAAAAAGAATGATCTGAAAGATGCTTTGAATTATATTGAAGAAATCAAAAGACAAAGTGATCCCGAAGATGAATAAAAGGAGTAACTTTGAGTAATACTGTAACACGAATCATTGTATCTGTAATTGCTATTCCTCTGGTAGTTGCTGCCTGTTATTTCGGAAGTATTTATTTCTTTTTATTGGTTCTTGCGGTTGCGCTTATTTCATTTTATGAGTTTTATATTTTGGCTAAAAATAAAGGGGCGAATGTAAATTTCTATTTAGGGATTTTTGTGATTTTGTTTCTGATGTTCAATACTTATTTGCATTTTTTTGATACTTATTCGTTTTTGTTAGTTGTGGTAGTGCTTACTGCATTTATCGAGCTTTTTCGAAACGATGATTCAGCAATTATTAATATGGGTACAACCCTACTCGGAATATTTTATATAGGCTTGTTTAGTACCGCATTGGTAGATATACGGGAATTTTATCCTCGTGTGGGCACTCTTTATTTGCAAGGTGGTTACTTAGTGATGGCTGTTTTTGTAACTATTTGGATTTGTGATTCTGCAGCTTACTTTGCCGGTCTCTCTCTCGGAAAGCACAAGTTGTTTCCAAGAGTAAGTCCGAAGAAAAGTTGGGAAGGTGCGATTTTTGGTTTTATATTCGCAATCCTTACAATGGTTCTGGCACATTATATTATTCTTAATTTTCTAACGCTGAACGAGTCGATTTTTCTTGGAGTAATAATCGGTGTCATTGGGCAGATCGGTGATCTTATTGAATCTCTGATCAAACGTGATGCGGAAGTAAAAGATTCATCTTCGATAATCCCCGGTCACGGAGGAATATTTGATAGGTTTGATTCGTTGTTGTTTTCTGCTCCTGTGATTTTATTATACTTAAAGTATTTTGCAAGATAATATTTATGAGATCGAAAGATAAAATAAACATTATTACTCTTGGCTGTTCTAAAAACATAGTTGATTCAGAGAGATTGTTGAATCAACTAAAGGTAAATAAATTTGATATTACCAAAGACCCAGGGAAAGCTGAAACCGTAATAATTAATACCTGTGGATTTATTGAATCGGCAAAGCAGGAATCTATTGATACAATTCTAAATGCGATAGAATTGAAAAATAAAGGTAAACTTAGAAAAGTAATTGTAGCAGGTTGTCTTACTGAAAGATATATGGCTGAATTAAAAAAGGAAATCCCGAATGTTGATGCTTATTTTGGCACAGAAAAATATGAAGGAATTCTTAAAGAACTAGGTGGCAAATTTAAAAATGAGCTTTTAGGTGAAAGATTAATAACAACTCCGTCTCACACTGCTTATTTAAAAATTTCAGAAGGTTGTGATCACCCATGTTCTTTTTGTGCTATACCGCTTATGCGGGGACTACACAAATCAAAACCTATGGACGAACTGATTCGTGAAACTGAATTCTTGGCGGCTAATAATACAAAAGAATTAATACTTATTGCACAGGACACAACCGATTATGGTAAAGACATATACGGTAAAAAGGTGATCAGTGAACTGATTAATAAACTGAGTGATGTCAATGGAATTGAATGGATAAGATTGATGTATGCATATCCATCGCAATTTCCTGAAGATTTGATCGATGTAATTGCCGGTAATCCCAAAGTGTGCAAATATGTTGATATTCCACTGCAGCATATTTCAGATAATGTTCTAAAATCAATGAGAAGGGGAGTTACTGGAAAAAGGATACGTGAGCTTTTGCATAAATTAAGGGTAAAAATCCCGGATTTAACCCTGAGGACTACATTTATTGTTGGATATCCAAATGAAGGAGAAAAAGAGTTCGAAGAGCTGTGCGAATTTGTAAAAGAAGTGGAATTTGATAGAATCGGAACTTTCACTTTTTCTGTTGAAGATAACACGTCAAGTTATATCTTAGGAGACCCGGTTCCTGAGAATTTGAAACTAAAAAGAAAAGATATCTTAATGGAGATTCAAAAAGACATTTCTTTTAAGAAAAATAAGAGCTTTATTAATAGAAAATTAAATGTGCTCGTTGAGAACATAGAAGGTGATTTTTACGTTGGTCGTTCTTACAGAGATGCTCCTGAAGTTGATGGGGAAGTGTTGGTTACACGGAGTAATTTTAATCTTAGACTCGGTGATTTTTGTATGACCGAGGTTTACGATTATAATGAGTATGATCTTTATGCCAAATTTATATAACCCATTGAGGGATTAAAATGAAAACTATATCTAAAATTTCTTTGATTTCACTTCTTCTTACTATTTTTATCTCTTCTGGTTTTGCACAGGAAGAAGGTTTCAAAGGAAATAGCTTTGGAGAGAAAGCAAAATTCTTCGTAGATCTGTTGGACTACTATAGTGGAAACCCTGATTCAACATTAGTCAGTGCTTTTGTCGAAGTTCCATATAATCAGGTACAGTTCTTTAAGAAAGACAACAAATTTGTTTCTAATTTTACTGTTACTATTTCTATCTTTGATGAGGACAAAGAACATCTGATCGCTGAAAATGCCTGGGATGAAAAAATTACTGCAGACGATTTTGTGCAGACAGCTTCAAAATCTAATTATAATGTTAGCTTGAAAAACTTCATGTTGAAACCTGATGAATACTCTGTAAGAGCTTCTGTTGAAGATAAAAATTCAAAAAATGTGTATGTAGTAAATAAACAAATTGAGGTAAGAGAATTTTCAAAAAAACTTGATATTAGTGATGTGATGATGGTTGCTAAGGAGACAAATATAAATGGAGAAGAGAAAATAGTACCGAATGTTTCACGAAACGTGGTATCGGGAAAATCAGGAATCCCCGTTTTTTATGAAGTAAATTCTAATGGCAAAGGCAAGTTTAGAATAGATTACTCTATTGAGACAAAATCAGGTACCGGAGCTTACAAGGATACCGTTGATTTAAATCTTAATAAAGGTAAGAATCAGATTTATTATATCTTAAAGGATAGCTCACTTAACTTAGGAACCTATACAATTAATATTAATATCAAAAGTCTGGAAACAAATGATGAGGCATCTGTTAGCTGTTCTTTAATTTCGCGATGGAGTGGTCTTCCGGAAAATGTAGTTGACCTGGACCTTGCAGTTAGACAACTTGTTTATATAGCTTCGAAAGACGAGATGGATTATATCACAGAGGCTCCTGACCAGGCAGAAAAAATTAAAAGATTTTCTGAGTTTTGGAAGAAAAAGGATCCGAATCCGAACGATGAAAGAAATCAGGCTTTTGATGAGTACTACAACAGAATAGCATATGCAAATGACCATTTCTCTAATTATATGGAAGGATGGAGAACTGATATGGGGATGGTTTTCATCGTTTTAGGACGACCCGACAATGTTGAGCATCATCCCTTTGATTCTAATTCGAAGCCGTATGAAATTTGGGAGTATTATAATCTCAATAGGAGTTTTGGATTTCTTGATCAAACAGGTTTTGGCGATTATAGGTTAACGAATCCTATTGATTTTGATTATATACGTGACAGGGCTAATAATTGACTTTGCTCATAATTAAATTTATTTTTTTTTATTTGTATGATTCTGACAGTAACTATCAATCCTTTGTTGGAGCGAAGGTTTACTTTTGAAAAGGTTACACACTGTTATGAAAACAGGCAAGGTAAAGAAGAACTGAAAGCCGGCGGCAAAGGAATTAATGTAAGCAGACAGTTAAATAAGCTAAATGTTCAGAATCTGGCTTTTACTTTCCTTGGGGGAAATAATGGGAAATTATTGAAGGATATACTTTCACAAGAAGCGATAAATTTCACGTTCTTAAGAACATCTTCAGAAACAAGAAATGCTGTACTTGCTATAGACAAATCTCAAAAAACACTTACAACTTTTTTTGGACAGAACACCAAAGTATCAAGGGAAGAAACGGATGAATTTAAAATCAAACTGGAAAAAATGATTCAAAATTGTGAGGCAGTTATTTTCTCAGGTAGTTCTCCCTGTGAGGCCACTGATTCAATTTTTCCTTTTGGTATTGAGATTGCAAATAGATTTGATAAAATTTCAATATGTGATACTTACGGTGAACATCTTAAGGATTGCATAGAAATGGGACCGACTATTATTCATAACAACGTAGATGAAACAGAAAAGGCTCTCACGATTAATCTTCAAGCTGAAAAGGGAAAGTGTGATTATCTGAATTTCTTATATTCAAAAAACATTAAACAGGCTTATCTGACTGATGGAGCAAAAGAATCTTACTGTTCTAATTTTGATTATCATTTTAAGGTAAAATTACCCGAAGTTAAATTTATTGATTCTACTGGAAGCGGCGATAGCTTTGTTGCTGGAATTGCATATGGATGGCATAATAATCTCACTTTTGAAAATTCACTTTTAATAGCCTCATCACTGGGAACTTCAAATTCATTAACTTTTGAAACATCAAATGTTTTATTGAAAGATGCCGAGGCTTTTAATAACTCTATAATAATTCAACCTGTTGGCAAAAAAATGAAGATTGTTGATGCCTCACCGAGCTAAATATCTTACTGTAATAATATTCATTCCAATTGTATTCATAAATTCACAGACAATTCGAAACATTGAAGTCAGAGGTAATTCAGTTGCAAGTACTGACGAAATATTAAGCTGGATTAAGTTATCATCTGGAGAGAAAATCTATAATGGAGTTATTGATTCCATAAAATCCAGATTAGCATTAAATTATGCCAATTTGGGATATTTCCATTGTATTTTTGATAGGACGGAGTTTACAAACCTGCCAGATTCCCAGGGTGTCGATTTTTATATTTCAATTGATGAAAATGATCCGACATATTTGAATAACATCAAATTTATAAATGCATCTTCGTCTGATTCGGTGGACGTTATTCCGAGTTTCAACTATTTAAAAGGGGAGATTTTTAGCCGGAATAATCTTGAGGAAAGCATCTCTTCTGCTTTGACATTTTACGAAAACAGTGGTAATCCTTTTTCTAAAGTTATAATTTCGTCAATTAATTTTTACAAGGATAGTACAGAAGGAAAATATTTTGCTGATTTAACCCTCACCTTAGATAAAGGAAAAGAAAGTAGTATTGATAAGATTGAAATCGAAGGAAATACGAAAACAAAAGATTATGTAATAACAAGAGAGATGCGATTATCCACAGGTGAAAAATTCTCCGAAAATCTTATTAAAGAAATACCATACCGCTTGAACAGGCTCGGGTTTTTTGAGCCTGTTGATGTTCCCAATTATTATATCAACTCACAGAACGAAGGGGTACTGGTTGTAACAGTAAAAGATAAACAAACAAATAACTTTGATGGAGTTATTGGGTATGTACCTGGTGATGTAAATTCCAGTGGTTATGTTACCGGACTTGTAAACATTAGTTTAAGAAATATATTTGGTACCGGGAGAGCCGCTGCAATTAGATGGCAAAAATTGGACAGAAGCTCACAAGAGCTTGAATTAAAATATCTCGAGCCATGGATTCTGGGCTTGCCTTTAAATATAAATGCGGGGCTATATCAAAGAAAACAAGATACAACTTATATCCAACGTAAATTAAATTTTTCTGTAGAATTTCTTGCAAGCGAAGATTTCTCGGCAGCATTCACGCTTTCAACAGAGTCAGTAATTCCAAGTGATACAGATACATTATCATTAACAGTATACAATTCAAATTCTGTTACTACTGGTTTAAATTTCAAACTTGATACTCGTGACGATCCATATTCACCTACACAGGGAATATTATTTATCAACTCATATTCGTTTAGTAGAAAAACAATTAATGGTCCTGAAAAATTTATTACTCCTAATCTTGCTACAAACATTGACTTACAAAGGTTTGAACTGGAATTTCAAATATTTTATCAGCCTTTTCAAAAACAAGTGATTGCCCTCGGCTTGAATGGAAAAGAATTGCGAGGTTCTTTTTTTGAAATTAGTGACCTGTTCAGATTAGGAGGTGCAAATACATTACGAGGATATACTGAAGACCAATTCCTTGGATCGAGAATTTTCTGGTCAAATCTTGAATATAGGTTTTTACTAACACAAAGATCGTTTGCATTTTTATTCCTTGATACCGGTTATTTTCTAAGACCTGAAGACCTAAGCCGTAATATTTTAAAAACAGAGGGCTTTAGAATCGGCTATGGACTCGGAATAAATCTTGAAACGGGACTTGGCGTAATTGGAGTAAGTTTTGCGCTGGGGAAAGGGGATTCTTTTACTAACGGGAAGATCCATTTTGGAATTGTTAATGAATTTTAGTCCGCCTTTATAATCTTAATGTAATCTTTTCCTTCAAAATGAGCTAAAAACAAAGATTTTTTAATAATATTTATAAAAATTATATTATATGTTGCAACTTTAAATGTTATAACATATATTTGTAGTATCAAATTAATATAAAGGAGAAAGTCATGGAAACAACAAAAAAATGGTCAGTGGATACTACACATTCAAAAGTGCAATTTTCTGTAAAGCACATGGTAATAGCGCAGGTAACAGGTGAGTTCAGCAAATATGATTTAAGTATTAATAAAATGAATGGCGATTTTGAATCAGCTGAGGTTGAACTCACGATAGATACAGCAACAGTCAATACCGGGATTGAAGACAGAGATAAGCACCTGAAATCATCAGATTTTTTTGATGTTGAAAAATTTCCAAAGATGTACTTCAAAAGCACCGACATTAAAAAGATCGACGATGAGACTTACAAAATGACAGGTAATTTAACAATTAAAAATGTAACTAAGCCCGTTGAATTAACAGTAACCTACGGTGGTCAGATAGTTGATCCTTGGGGAAATATCCGCGCCGGATATAATATAGAAGGAACTATAAACAGGTTCGATTATGATTTGACCTGGAACAATCTGATTGAAACCGGTGGCGCAGTTGTAGGAAAAAATGTTAAAATCAGTTCCGATATCGAAATTATAACAGCAAAATAGCTTTTAGTAAAGGTGAAATTATGTTAAACGAATTAATTGAAAAAAGATACAGCCCGAGAGCCTTTTCGGGAGAGCCTATTGAAGAAGAAAAAATAATTTCTTTGCTTGAGGCGGCCAGATGGTCGCCTTCATCAATGAATGAGCAGCCCTGGAGATTTATTATCGGGGCTAAAGAGGAAGGCGAAACATTTAATAAGATATATGATACCTTATTTGAATTAAACCAGGAATGGGCACGAAATGCGCCCGTATTAATTCTGGCAGTTGCCAAGGAATTTAATGATAGAAATAAGCAAAATAATCGTTATGCTGAATACGATCTCGGTCAGGCTATTGCACATTTAACTCTGCAGGCAACTTCATTGAATTTATACTTACACCAGATGGGCGGATTTAACTTGGACAAAGCAAGGAAACTTTTTAATATTCCTGAAGGTTATTTACCTATGAGTGTAATTGCAGTTGGTTATCTTGGCAATATTGATACATTGCCGGATCAATTGAAAGTTAGGGAAAAAGCTAAAAGAAACAGAAAAGAGCTATCGGAGTTAGTATTCGATGAATCTTTTGGGCACACGAGCAAATTAATAGGAAATGAAAATGTGTCAGAAATTAGGAGTAGAGATGAAAAAAATTATACATAGGGCAGATTCAAGAGGTAAGTCTGAACTTGGATGGTTGCACAGCAGGTTTAGTTTTAGTTTTGCAAATTATTATAATCCTGATAAAATGGGATTTGGACTGTTGCGTGTTTTGAATGACGATATTGTAGAACCTGAAACTGGCTTTGGAACACATCCTCACGACAATATGGAAATAATTACAATTATTCTTGATGGAGAATTAGAGCATAAAGATAGCATGGGCTCTGGTTCAACTATACATAAAGGAGAGGTGCAGGTTATGTCTGCCGGTTCAGGTTTTACTCATTCTGAAATAAATCCATCTAAAGATAAAAAAGTAAATCTCTTTCAGCTCTGGGTATTTCCAAAAGAACGAAACATTAAACCGAGATATGACCAAAAGAAATTCTCAGTTGAAGATAGAAAAAACAACTTACAAACCGTAGCTTCCGGATTTAAGACTAACGGAGCTTTATACATACACCAGGATGCTGCGATTACACTCGGGAATGTTGAAAAAGGGAAGAAAATTACTTATAAAAATTTTAAGCCCGGAAACGGTTCTTATTTGTTAGTTA
>CAZQQD010000013.1:0-45414 GCA_964595355.1 uncultured Ignavibacteriaceae bacterium
TTTCCTATACTTCAACACAAAATCTTGTTGATCTTTGTAATGGTTCTTACAAGAAAATATTTGATTTATTGAATTCTTATGGATTCAGAATGCCTCTTGATTTGGTTAGAAGAAATTTCCAACAAATCGATAGCCTGACTTATAAATTTCTGCAGAATGTTGATAGAAAAATGATTCTTTTCAACAGTAAGTTGTCGTTATTAACACAAACTATTGAAACTCATAATATTGAAAGACCTTTAAAGAAGGGATTCATACTCGTGAAGCAGGATTCAAAATATATAACCCGTGCTAAAAAAATGAAAAAAGAAAAACCCGCTTCTCTTATTTTTTATGATGATAAAATAGATGTTAGGTTGAAATAATTTATGCCTAAGAAAACAACAAAAAAAGAAAGTAAGGATTCATTCGAAGTAAAATTACACAGGCTCGAAGAAATTGCTGCAGAGCTGGATAGTGAAGATATTGGTATTGAAAATGCAATTGCTCTTTATGAAGAAGGAATTAAATTATCCAAGGGATGTATTGAAACTCTGAAAAAAGCTGAGCTGAAAATTACGGAACTGAAATCGCAATTGGCTGACATTACAGAAGGTCAGGAAGAACTTTTTGAAGAATAATAATTGTGGGAGACTGCTTTAAATGACAGACATGAGCAAGTATAAAGTTTTATCAAAGATTAATATTCCTGCCGATGTTAAAACTTTAAAATCTCCAGAGCTAAAACAACTCTGTGCCGATATCCGTGAATATATGATCGATACCATCTCAGAGATAGGTGGACATTTTGGCGGCGGATTGGGAGCAGTAGAAATTACAGTTGCTATACATAAAGTTTTTAATACACCTTATGACCTTGTTGTTTGGGATACAGGGCATCAGGCATACCCGCATAAAATTCTAACAGGAAGAAAAGAAGCTTTAAAGTCGATTAGAAAACTAAACGGCATAAGCGGTTTTTTAAAAAGATCTGAAAGTGAATATGATACTTTCGGTGCGGGGCATGCATCTACTTCTATATCGGCTGCTCTTGGAATGGCTGTAGCCCGTGATTTTAATAAAGAGAACAGAAAAGTTATTGCTATAATGGGTGATGGTGCAATGACAGGCGGCATGGCTTATGAAGCTATGAATAATTCCGGAATAAGAAAGTCTGATTTAATAGTTGTATTAAATGACAATAACATGTCTATTGCTCCAAATGTGTGGCAGATTTCAAATTACTTTACTGAAATGATCGCGCACCCTGATTACAACAAATTTAAAGGACAGATTTGGGACCTTACAGGCAAACTCGATCAGTTTGGAGACAGGTTAAGAAAGATAGCTGCGCGGCTAGAGACCGGGGTTAAAGCTGTCGTAACTCCAGGAATGCTATTCGAAGCTCTCGGCTTCAGATATTTTGGCCCTATCAATGGACATAATGTTCACCAGATGGTAAAAATATTTGAGCAGGTTAAAGACTTAAAAGGTCCTATACTTGTACACGCTATTACTGAAAAGGGGAAAGGTTATAAGCCTGCCGAGGGACATAAACAAAAATTGCATGCTTCAACCCCCTTTGACAAATTAACAGGTAAAGCATATAAAAAAGGGGGAGGACCACCCGCTTTTACAAAAGTATTTGGTAATGCGCTTGTAGAGATAGTTAAAAGTAATAAAAAAGTTGTAGGGATTACAGGCGCAATGCCTGATGGTACAGGACTAGATATTTTGGAGAACGCAATCCCCGAAAATTATTTTGATGTAGGAATTGCTGAAGAACATGCCGTAACATTTGCTGCGGGACTTGCAACACAAAATATTATTCCTGTTGTTGCAATTTATTCCTCCTTTCTTCAAAGGGGCTTTGATCAGATTATTCACGATGTTGCATTACAACATCTGCACGTTGTGTTTGTTCTTGATAGAGCCGGTTTGGTTGGGGCTGATGGTCCTACTCACCATGGTGCATTTGATCTTACATATCTGAGGCTGATTCCGGGAATGGTTGTAATGGCTCCAAAAGACGAATCCGAACTTCGTGATATGTTATACACTGCAGTTGAGTATAAAAATGGTCCTATTGCACTTCGTTATCCGCGTGGTTCCTCACTCGGAGTTCCCTTAAAAGAAGGTTTTGATGTCATAGAGATCGGTAAAAGTGAGAAACTGAGAGACGGCGATGATGTTGTTTTACTTGCAATAGGTTCGATGGTTAATTATTCAAACATAGCTGCTGATATATTAAAAGAGCAGGGAATATCCTGTGAGGTTATTAATATGCGGTTTGTTAAACCTCTGGATACTAAGATACTGGATGCAATTGTAAAGAAGCATTCTAAAATAGTTACGATGGAAGAAAATACTCTTTTGGGAGGCTTTGGAAGCGGTGTATTAGAATATTTTGCTGAACAAAATTATAAAAACGATGTAATGAGGATTGGACTTCCTGATCGATTCATAGATCATGGTACGCAAGCCGAACTACATAAACAGATCGAAATCGATCCCGAAGCCATAGCTTCGAAAGTTAAAATATTTTGTGAGAGTAAAAGCATCGGCCATGAGGTAACTCTTTAATGGAAAGAACCAAAGTAGCAGTAATCGGCTTGGGAGGTGTTGCACAATTAATTCACTTGCCTAACCTGATGAAATTAAATAGTGTGGAAGTTACTTCGGCAGCCGATGTAAACAAAAGCAGACTTTCGATAGTTAGCGACAAGTTTAATATTAAAGAAAGATATTCAGATTATAATGAATTACTTGCTAAAAGTGATGTTGAAGCAGTAATTATTTCAACCCCGACAAATACTCATAAAGAAATAGCAATAGCTGCTCTAAAAGCTAAAAAAAATGTACTTGTAGAAAAACCATTCGCACGTAACTATACCGAAGCAAAACCTATTGTAGAATCAGCGAAAAGAAATAAAAAGAAATTAATGGTCGGATTAAATTTAAGATACCGGCCGGACGCGATGCTCTTAAAAAGCTTGATTAATTCTGATGAAATAGGAACGCCAAATTATGTTAAGGCTAATTGGGTAAGGAGACAAAGCAGCAGGGAGAAGTGGTTTACTAAAAAAGCTGAATCTGGCGGTGGGGTAGTTCTTGATCTTGGAATATTATTACTGGATCTCTGCTTATGGCTTTTGGACTATCCGGCGGTTTTGACAGTTTCTACTCAAAGTTTTAGTACAAATACAAAAACTGTTGAAGATACTTCCATTAGTTTTATTAGATGCAAAAAATCGTCTTTGATCAATCTAGAAACAAGCTGGTCGTTGCTGCTTGATAAGGATCAGTTTAATGTAACCGTCTATGGTTCAAAAGGAAGTGCTTCAATAAATCCATTTAGAGTTTTTAAACAACTTGAAGATAAGCTGATAGAACTTAGTCCACCGAAAGAAGAAAACCCGGTAACTTTGTTTCAAAAATCTTATTATAATGAACTTAAAAGTTTTATTTCTGCTGTCAGGGGGCTCAGCCCTCTTCTGTCAACTGGTGAAGAAGGGCTTATTCGAATGAAGGTTATTGAGGCTATGTATAAATCATCTGCTCAGAAAGCTGAGGTAAAGATTTAGAAATATGAAAACAAAAATATTATTAGTGGACGATGAACGTGATATAGTTGAATTTCTTCAGTATAATCTTGAAAAAGAAGGGTTTGATGTAATTCAGGCATACGACGGTAATGAAGCTCTGGATAAAATTAATCAAAAACCTGATCTTGTTATTCTCGATATTATGATGCCCAAGCTTAATGGATTTGAAGTTTATCAAAAGATTCGTGAAAACAATTCATATAAAGATATCCCCATTATTTTTTTAACAGCAAAGTCAGGTGAAATTGACGAGATTAAAGGATTGGAATTAGGGGCAAGTGATTATATTCAAAAACCAATTTCACCGAAGAAACTGATTGCAAGGGTAAAATCTAATTTGAGGAAAAGTGATTCAGCAATTAGGAAAAATCAACCAATCACAATTAAAACGGGACCGCTTTTAATTGACAAAGAAAAATACATTGTTTATCTGAACAATAAACAGCTTATCTATCCAAGAAAGGAGTTTGAAATTCTCTATTTTCTTGCAAATAACCCAGGCAGAGTTTTTAGTAGAGATCTGCTCCTTAGGGAGGTTTGGGGACCAGATATCTACGTAGTAGACAGAACCGTTGATGTACATATAAGGAAAATAAGGGAGAAACTCGGTAAATATGCCGATATGATAGAAACAATAAAAGGTGTAGGATATAAATTCAGAAGTGTGGAATAAAATAAAATTATATCTGCTATCTTCAAAGATCTATTTTATTGAAGCGATCTTATTCTATCTTTTTTTCATTCTCATCATCAAAACACAAATTGTTAATCCAACTGCACAGATCATTATAATAATTTCATTTACAATTGTGACATTTATTTTTCTTTTAGCTCTTGGGGCAAAAAGATTGAATGAGCTTGAAAATATTAAAAATGTAATATCTGGTATTAGAAAAAATAAATTCCAATCTCCCGAAGAAATATTATTACCAAAGAATCTTCTTGGATTACAATCTGAAATCCAAAAAATGTTTGAAAAAGAAAAAAATGATATTGAATATCTGAAAAAACTTGAGAAGATGAGAAGAGAATTTCTGGCAAACGTCTCTCATGAATTGCGCACGCCAATATTTACAATACAGGGATACATCGAGACACTTTTGCACGGTGCAATAAACGATAAAAAAGTAAACAGGTCATTCCTGGAAAAAGCGAATACTCATACAATTAATTTAAGCAACTTGCTTAATGATCTTATTGACATATCGATGATAGAATCCGGAGAGATGCGGCTGAGCTTCAGATATTTTGATATTATTGAGTATCTTAAAAAACTGATTTCAGAGATTAAACCGTCTATTTCAGACAAAAATATTACTTTGAGCTTGGTTACTAACTTTAATAAGTTAAATGTTTATGGTGACAAAGATAAGCTACGCCAGGTTTTTGTAAACCTCATACAAAATGCTATAAAATATACAGGAAAGGGTAAAGTTGAAATAATAATTGATATTGAAGACAAGCATTGCATAGTAAGAGTGAAGGATACGGGAATAGGAATTCCAGAAGATGCTTTGAGTAGAATCTTTGAAAGATTTTACAGGGTTGACAAAGCTCGCTCAAGGGCTGTAGGAGGTACAGGATTAGGACTGGCAATTGTAAAACACATCATTGAAGCGCACAACTCCAAAATTGAAGTGAACAGTAAGCTCGATGAAGGATCCGAGTTTTCTTTCAAGCTTAAGATTTAACTATATCTTATACTAATTTTTGTTCAAGATACCTCAATTCTGTCCGAAATAATAGCTTTAAAATTGACATATATCATCCATTTCCTTAACTTTATTGACTAAAATTGAAAATCAGAGGTAAAAATGTTTGCGGTTGTCGATATATTAGGGCAGCAGTTAAAAGTTTTGGAAAATACTAAATATTACGTTCCGAAATTAAAAGAAAAAGTAGATTCGGAAGTGTCTTTCGACAGTATACTTTTAATGGGAGATGATAAGTCAACAAAGATTGGAACTCCTTACGTTAAAGGGGTAAAAGTAACTGCAAAAGTACTTGAGCATGTTAGAGATGATAAAGTAATTGTGTTCAAAAAGAAGAGGAGAACAGGTTATCAAAAATCTAACGGGCACAGACAGCAGTTAACAAAAATTGAAGTTACAAAGATTGGTTAATTATCAGGAGAATTTATAATGGCTCATAAAAAAGGTCAGGGATCATCCAGGAACGGCAGAGATAGTAATGCACAACGCCTTGGTGTTAAGAGGTTTGGTGGAGAACAAGTTCTTGCGGGAAATATTTTAGTCAGGCAAAGAGGTACAAAATTTCATCCTGGAGCAAATGTTAAGAGGGGAAGTGATGATACTCTTTTCGCAGTTGTTAACGGCACAGTAAAATTTGAAACTAAAAGAGGAAACAGAAAGGTAGTCAGCGTTTACCAACAGGCTAATTAAACAATAGAATATTATTTAATAAAAAAATCCGGCATCAAGCCGGATTTTTTAGTTTTAAAGCAAAAAATAAATAACTTAAAGTCTAACTTTAAAAACCAAGTCTCTTCATATCTTCAATAAGCTTTTTAACTGCGTTTACAGAATTATCCAGAGCGGCCTGTTCTTCTGCATTTAGTGAAAGCTCAACCACTCTTTCAACTCCGCTGCTACCCAAAACTGCAGGGACACCGAGGTAATAACCGTTCACATTAAATTCGCCATTCAAGTATGCACAAACAGGCAGCAATCTCTTTTCATCCAGAAGGATTGACTGAGCCATTGAAGTTGCTGCAGAAGCAGGAGAATAAAAAGCTGAACCTGTTTTCAATAATTTTACAACTTCGCCACCAGCCATTTTTGTTCTCTGGACCATAGCGGCCATAACTTCTTTTGCTTTAGACACATCTTTGTATTTTCTTTCGAGCATTTCCATCACAGGTACGCCGTTTACATTTGCGTATCGGATTAATGGAACCATAGAATCACCGTGTCCACCTAGTACCATAGCATTAACATCTTTAACTGAAACTCCAAGTTCCCATGCGATGAAAGTTGAAAAACGAGATGAGTCAAGAACACCGGCCTGACCAAGAACACGGTTATGCGGGAAGCCGGTAATTTTCTGGAACAGAGTCACCATTGCATCGAGAGGATTTGAAATTATAATTACGATTGCTTTAGGTGCATGTTGTTTTACATTTTCAGCAACGCTTTTCATTATTTTAGCGTTTGTTGTAAGCAGATCATCTCTGCTCATCCCAGGTTTTCTTGGAAGTCCGGCTGTAATGATAATGAGGTCAGCACCTTCTATGTCTTTGTAATCATTTGTTCCTGTAACATTGACATCAAAACCATCAACGCGTGATGCTTCTGCTATGTCAAGAGTTTTGCCTTGCGGCAGATCTTCAACGATATCGAACATAACGACATCGCCTAATTGTTTTGATGCAGCCAATTGAGCCAATACTCCGCCAATCTGACCGCCGCCAATTAAAGCTATCTTTTTCCTTGCCATAATTTCTCCCAAAATTTTTATCTTAATAGGTAGTAATTATATTTAAATTTATACTTAATTTATTTTTAAATGTTTTTAAAAATAAAGATGTATAGGACCTAAAGCAAAGAAAAGCACTTTATTGTTAAATGGTCTTAAACTTAATCTGAATAAACATCGGAGCTAAATGAAGAAAATAACAGTTGTTGGTGCAGGTAATGTCGGTGAAACAACAGCTCAGCGTTTAGCTGAAAAACAACTCGCTGAGAAAATTGTACTTGTTGATATTGTTGAGGGTATCCCACAGGGGAAAGGACTAGATATTTTGGAAAGTTCTCCGGTTGAATTATTCGATACAAAAATTATAGGCACAAATGATTACAAAGATACTTCTAATTCGAATCTTGTAATAATTACTGCAGGGTTGGCACGAAAGCCCGGGATGAGCCGTGATGATCTTTTGGCAGCAAACACAAAGATAGTAAAAGAAGTAACTGAAAAAGTATCGGAATTTTCTCCTCAGTCAATTATAATTGTTGTATCAAATCCGCTTGATATTATGTCTTATGTTGCATTAAAAGTTAGTGGATTTGAAAAAAACAGGGTAGTAGGAATGGCCGGAATTCTGGATACAGCACGGTTCAGACTCTTCATTGCAGAGGCTTTGAATGTATCGGTTAATGATATCAGTGCTATGGTACTTGGTGGGCATGGTGATTCTATGGTTCCTCTTGTAAGGTATTCAACTGTAAGTGGCATTCCTATTTCTGAACTGCTTTCTGAAAAGAAAATTAATGAACTGGTAACCCGGACAAGAAAAGGAGGAATCGAAATTGTTAATTTTCTTAAATCCGGCAGTGCATATTATGCACCTTCCTCTGCTGTAGTTGAAATGGTTGATGCAATTATAAAAAACAGGAAGAGAATTTTGCCTTGTGCCGCTTGGCTCGAAGGAGAATACGGCCTTGATGGGGTTTTTTGTGGAGTACCTGTTAAGCTCGGCTCAAAAGGGATTGAACAAATTGTTGAATTAAAATTAACTGCTGAGGAATCAGCCGCACTAAAAAAATCTGCCAATGCAGTTGCTGAAAATATTAAGAAACTAAAATTATGAAAGTGTGGAATTATAGGTTTAGAATAAGAATAGTTTCAGTGCCAGTAGGAGTTATATTATATTTAAGATCATCCATATAAACTCTTATAAGATAAAGACCGCGTCCGGAATCTTTCAATAAATTTTCCGGTTGGGTAGGATCAGGTACTTTTGCCGGGTCAAATCCTTTACCCTCGTCCTTTACTATTACTATTAATTTATTGCCATCTTTTTGAACATTTATCTTAACTTTTTTACTCTCATCGCATTTGTTAGCATGAATAATTGCATTTGTTACCGCTTCAGTAACCGCAAGGAGCAACCCTGCTAATTTTGATTCGTCCAAGTTTAACTCTTTAGAAAAATAATTAACGAATTCTTCGACTATGATAAGGTTGTTGGGGTTACTTTCTACTTCAAGAAAGAAATTATTGTCAGCCAAAAATTTTCCTTAGAATTTATATTGCATAATAATTATTTTTTATCAATTTCAAAAATTCCAGGTTGCTTGAATTGACAAATTTGCTTCTTCTCTGTTATCGATATCATTCAGAGTTATAAATTCATACCAGCCGTATAATCGTAAATATAACGACTCTTTCATTAAAATAATTATTTCTGTTAAAGGGGCTAAACTTAAAAATTTTGAATCTATGACCTTTTTGCCCACATCATATTTATACGTATTTAGAGAAAATATTCTTATGCCCAAAGAAAACCATGTGGGGCTGTAATTTACAGTAAATTTTGATTCAGAAAAAACCTCCTGTAAAAATCTTGTTGGATTTGTAGAAAATGATGCCCATTTCAAGTCTCCTTGTTCAGAAAACTTTATATACCCGTAAGTTGAAAAAGTTAGATTTCTATTCAATTTTATACTTGAAGAATCCCGTGCCGTAAACTGCCTGAAAGAGAAACTCTTAAAATTCGGGTTGATGTCTTCATAATCATATACAGTATAATTTGCTGAAACCTCAAACGAATTGCGTGTAGAAAAATATTTACCTCTGTAATTACCTCCTGTATTCAATCTTATAATTCTATTAATGTTGTTGTTGGAACTTTGTTTTGAAAAAATATAAACGGTTCTATTAAAGGTAACGTCTGTATTTACAAAAAATTCAAAAAATGGAGTCAGTAATTTCGTGTATTGCAATTTTGCTATCGATAACATTTCGTCTCTATCGTCATAATTATCTATACTTGGTGTGTCATATTTTAGTTTATTTTGATACAAACTCAAGGTAATAAAATCAGTTTTTGAGAGATTAAATATACCATTAAAAATCAGAGTTCCCTTTAGTGCTTTATTGTTTTTTCTGTTTTCTATATCTGACCTTTCTTCATAAAGCACCTGGTCTGCACCATCAAAATTTTTTGTTAAATGATTTTCATCTCTTTCTCCGTACATAAATTTTAGATACCCATTAAAGAACGAAGAATTATATGAAGCCATTGATTCGAACTCAACTCTTAATTCATTTATTCTTGTGTCGAATATACCCGAAGAAGAATTTGTAAAAAAATCTTTATAACGTGTATTTCTGTCAATAGTTCTCCATAAGAATCTCCCGGTTAAATCAAGATCGAACAAATCCAGGAATTGTTTAGTTGTAAATCTGTCCTGCAAAAAATAGTTAGATTCAATCCTACTTTGAATATTATTGCTTATATTATATTTAATTGCTGTTACAGAATCCACAGAAAAATAAAAATCTTTTCTGTTCTGCGAATAACTTGCATTAATAATATTCCCTGAATTATAGCTGAAATTATTCGTGAGTACAAAATTGTAATATCGTATAGTGTTTTTACGTGGGGATATATCTTCATTTCTAAATTTAATTTGTGAATAAAGATAGCTATCTGAGAACTGAATAGTATCAAGCAAGCCTTCCACCCCATAAGTATTACCGAAATCTTTTTCTCCCGTTTGTTCATTAGTAATATAACCGAAGAAGGGTGAAACGTATATCTTTTCTTCAGGTTTATACATTGCATAAAACGCAGCACTTGATTGGGATGCCTGGTTTATTTCAATATTTCTGCTGTCAGAAAGAATATTATTATTGGTTAATATTCCCACATTGAAATAGGGGTTAATTTTATAAGCTGCCGAGAATCTAAGGAAATTTTCTTCACGGATACTTTGGACTGCAGAGTGTATAAATGAAGAACTATAATTTTCATTAACCTTGAATAAAAAACTATCCAAGGGTTTAATGAAGTTAAAAGAAGATGATAGTATATAAGTATTCAGTTGTTTATCAAAATTAGTATTCAGGTTGTTTATAATGGGCGTGGATTGTATAAATATCAGACTGTCAACCACATATTGTGGGTATCCATCTAAAGGATGCAGTATAAAAATTGTGAGGATTAAAAAAGTTTTTTTCAATAATAGTTACTATAATTATTACACAATAATATAGTTATTTTGACTAAAATACGACGGGTAATACTTATCTGTGGTAGATTTATACAGTGTTAAATTTCAAAAACATCCCCGCGTTTAGGTATTTCAACATCTCTGATATTAATTTCTTTAAGACGATCCGAGAATAACTGTTGCTGATCATAATCACCATGAACCAAAAAAGTTTTCCTGATACGTTGAATATTCAATTTTTTACAGTAGTTGATTAATTCATCCGCGTCAGCGTGCGCACTCATAGAGTGTAAAACAACAACTTCAGCATTTAAATGAAATTCTTCTCCAAAAATCTTAACAATTTTTTCCCTTTCTATTATTTTTCTTCCGAGAGTATTTTCTGCACAATAGCCAACCATTAAAATAATATTATTTGTATTTTCAATATTATTTCTTAAATGATGAAGAATTCTCCCTGCTTCTGCCATTCCTGAAGCGGAAATTATCATCAAAGGTCCGTCAAGGTCATTCAACTTTTTTGATTCTTCAACGCTGTTGACATAGGTTAGCTTATTGAATCCAAAAGGATCTTCATATTTGTTCATAAAATCAATAGTCTCTTTATCAAAGCATTCCGAATGTTTTCTGAAAATACCCGTAACGTTAACAGCAAGGGGACTATCGACATAAATAGGAATTTCTTTTGCCATCCCTTTTTCAAATATTTTGTTAAAAGCGTAAACTAATTCTTGCGTTCTGCCGACGCTAAAGGCCGGTACAATTATCTTGGCCTTTCTTGCAACAGCTTTATTTATTACATCTGCTAGATTTTTTTCCATTCCTTCTATTTTATCATGTAATCTCCCTCCGTAAGTGCTCTCTGAAATCCAGTAATCTATTTCAGGAATCACTTCGGGGTCTTTTAATATTGGTAGATTTGGTCTTCCGAGATCACCTGAAAATCCTAACTTAATAGTTTTTGAACCTGCTTGCCCTGTAGGGAGGTTTTCATGTAAAGTTAAATGTGTTACAGCTGATCCTAGTATGTGACCGGCATCAAAAAATTTTATTGTTATATCATCATTAATTTTAAATTCTGTCCGATATTTAACAGTTTTAACAAGATCAAGGGCTTTTTCTACATCTTCATTAGTGTAAAGAGGCTCGAAGAGATTTTTTCCTAGTTTTTTCCTTTTCTTGTTTACAAACTCAACGTCTTTTTCCTGAATGTGGGCACTATCTTTTAACATATAAGTTATAAGATCTTTTGTTGCAGGTGTGCAAAAAATATTTCCTTTGAATCCTTTTTTAACAAGGTTTGGAATATTTCCACAGTGGTCAATGTGTGCATGCGATAGAATCAGACATTCTATTTTTGAAGGATCGAAAAAATTAAAATTCCTGTTTGTTTCGAAAGCTTCTTTTCTTTTACCCTGATATAATCCGCAGTCAAGTAAATAGTTTTTTCCATTTACTATCATGTGATGCATTGATCCGGTAACAGTTCTTGCAGCGCCAATAAATTGAAGTTTCATAATTTCCCATTTGTATTTAATTCTGTTAAGATCATTAGTACGCTAAAATAATTAAAAATAAGATCTAAAATAATCCGTTCGTATAAGTAATATGGTACTGGATTAAACCCTTGACGGTGCCAAATAATTCCTTTTATTAGTTATAAAGTAAGTGTTTAACATTCTGTTTAAATTGACAATATGTCAATTTTTGGATAACTTTGAACAATTAAATAAAATATTTGCCTACATGATCGAACAATATATACCCGTATTTTTAGTTTTAGGGTTCGCTCTTATCTTTGCTATCGTTACGGTATTTTCGTCTGAAATTTTTGGTCCGCAAAGACCAAATTCTGAGAAACTTTCTACATATGAAAGTGGAATGAAGCCCGTCGGAACAACAAAAGAAAGAATCTCGGTAAAATATTACTTGGTAGCAATGTTTTTTATAATCTTTGATCTTGAAGTTATCTTTATTTATCCCTGGGCTGTCGAATTTAAGAGATTGTTTAATGAACAGGGAACTCCAATATTTTATTCTATGGTTGTTTTCCTGATTGTACTTGAGTTTGGGTACTTGTATGCTTATAAGAAAGGTGGTTTTAAATGGGATTAGAAGCAAAATTAAAGAATGAAGGATTTTTGACAACGACTGTTGATGCATTGGTAGGATGGTCAAGAAAAAGTTCTGTCTGGCCAATGCCTATGGGAATTTCCTGCTGTGCAATTGAAATGATGGCTTCGGGTGATCCAAAATATGATATTGCACGTTTCGGTTCAGAAGTAATGCGTTTTACTCCACGACAGTGTGACCTTATGATAGTTGCCGGTACTGTTACTTATAAAATGTCACACGTAGTTAAAAAAATATACGACCAAATGCCCGACCCTAAATGGGTAATTGCAATGGGAGCCTGTACTTCATCAGGTGGTATGTACAGATCATATTCGGTCGTTCAGGGAATAGATCAGTTTCTCCCTGTTGATATTTATCTTGCAGGATGTCCGCCAAGACCGGAAAATCTGTTGAATGCTCTAATACAAATTCAGGATAAAATTAAAAGGAGCAAAGCTAGAGAATTTCAGGATATGCCTCTTCCGGAGTTGCCTGTCCTCCAAAATAACTGATGAATTATGGATATTAAAGATTTAGTTGTAATCAAGCTAAAAGAAAAATTTCCCAAAAATAATTTTGAAACCTCTGAATTCAGAAATGAATTAACTGTCAAGCTTGATAAAAAGAATATTGTTAATGTTTGTAAATTTTTGAAGGAAAGTGAGGAATTACAATTCAAGTTTTGTGAAGATGTAACAGCGATTGATTGGGCAAAAAGAACTGACAGGTTTACAGTTGTTTATCATATCTTTTCATTAAAACATAATTTCAGGCTTAGATTAAAAGCAGATGTAGATGAATCAGATTGTTCAATCGACACTGTTTCTTCCGTCTGGAAGTCAGCTAACTGGGCTGAAAGAGAAGCCTATGACATGTATGGAATAAAATTTAAAGGGCATCCCGATCTTCGCAGGATGTATATGCCTGAAGAATTTGAATATCACCCTCTTAGAAAAGATTTTCCTTTAATGGGAATTCCGGGATCATTACCACTTCCAAAGAAAAACTGATTATGGAAAAATTAACCAAAGAAGATGTAAATCCTAAAATATTAGAAACTCTGTTAGCTGATACGGATATCACTATTGAGGACGCTTTAGAAAATGAAATGGTACTTAATATGGGTCCTCAACATCCGGCAACGCATGGTGTGCTCAGGGTTTTGCTAAGGCTTGATGGTGAAACAGTTGTTGCAAGCGTTCCGGAACTTGGCTATCTGCATCGTGGTTATGAAAAGATGGCTGAAAATATGTCCTACTATGAATTTATTCCTCACACTGATCGTCTTGATTATCTCTCTCCAATGATGAATAATGTTGCCTGGGTGCTGGCTGTCGAGAAGCTTGCTGGAATTGAAGCACCGCCACGTGCTCAATACATTAGAATGATGATTGCCGAACTGGCGAGGATTGCTTCACATTTAGTAGCTATTGGATCGCTCGCAATGGATGTTGGCGCATTAACTGTATTTTTATGGACGCTAAGAGAAAGAGAAAAAATACTTGATATCTGGGATATACTTTGTGGAGCTAGATTTACAAATAGTTATACTAGAATTGGTGGTGTTGCAAACGATGCTCAGCCAGACGCACTTGCAAAAGCCAGATGGTTTATTGATCAGTTTGAAGAAAATATGGATGAATGCGAAAGGCTTCTTAATTCAAACAGAATTTTTGTTGAGAGATTAGATGGTATTGGTGCTATTTCAGGTGATGATGCAATTGAGCTTGGTATGACAGGTCCGAGTTTGAGAGGAAGTGGAGTTGAATTCGATCTCAGGAGAAATTCACCTTATCTGTGTTATAAAGATATGGATTTCAAGATTGTTACTTATAAACAGGGAGACGCTTTAGCCCGTTATTTTGTTCGTGCTGATGAAACTAGAGAGAGTGCTAAAATCATAAGGCAAGTATTGGACAAAATGCCTAAAGGTGATGTACTCTTAAATCAACCGAAAAAAGTTCTTCCAAAGAAGACGGAAATTTATTCAAGAATGGAAGAACTGATACACGATTTTATGATTGTTAATTTTGGAATTAATCCGCCAGAAGGAGAAATATATCATGCAATTGAAGGTTCAAAAGGAGAACTTGGATTTTATTTTGTTAGCAAGGGAGAAGGAAAACCCTGGAAATGTAAAATAAGATCACCTTCGTTTTGTAATCTTCAATCACTTTCAAAATTAGTTAAAGGACAAATGATCTCTGACGTTGTCGCGATAATCGGTAGCATAGATCCAATTATGGGGGAGGCGGACAAATAGCAAAACTAAAAGAAATATAATTTTAGGACTGATCTGAATCATTTATTGGATAAAAAATGGAATTTAAATTTTCCTCAAAAAATCTAAAAAAAATTGACGAGATAATTACAAAGTATCCCTCAAGAAAACCTGCGGTGATGCCGGTTCTTTATCTTGCACAGGAACAGAATGGCTGGATAAGCCAGGAAGTTATGCAGGAGGTTGCTAACGTTCTTGATATGCATCCTGAAGAGGTACTAGGCATAGTTACATTTTATACTATGTATCATCAAAAACCTATGGGGAAATATCATATTCAGGTTTGCACAAATGTTTCCTGTATGCTTCGCGGCGCTTATGATATATATGATAGAGTAAAGGAGAAACTTGGTGTTGATAATATGGAAGTAACAAAAGATAAAATGTTTTCACTTGAAGAAGTTGAGTGTATGGGATCCTGTGGAACAGCTCCAATGATTGCAGTTAACGAAAATTATTACGAGAACCTTACAAAAGAAAAAGCTTTGGAAATTATAAAATCGTTGAAGAAGAATTAAATGGAAAAGATAGTCTTACCCGATATAAAGAAGTTACATAAAATAGATGTTTATGTTAAAAACGGAGGTTTTAAGGCAATCAAAAAAGCTTTAAAACAATCACCGGATGATATTATTGACCAGGTTAAAAAATCAGGATTGAGAGGACGTGGAGGCGCAGCTTTTTCGGCGGGCTTAAAATGGAGTTTTATGCCGAAGACTACAGACAAGCCAAAGTATCTCTGCGTTAATGGGGATGAAAGCGAACCAGGCTCTTTTAAAGACAGACAAATTTTCGAATTTAATCCACATCAACTGATCGAAGGAATTTTGATTACTTGTTATGCGATAGGTGCAAAGGTTGCTTATGTTTATATCAGAGGCGAATATCATAAATGGATAAAACTTTTTCAAAAAGCTCTTGATGCTGCTTATGATGAAGGATATGTTGGTAAAAAAATGAAGAGGAAATTAAAAACCGACTTCTTTTGTGATATTTATATCCACAAGGGCGCTGGAGCTTATATTTGTGGTGAAGAGTCTTCACTTATGAACTCACTGGAAGGAAAGAGAGGTTACCCCAGGGTGAAGCCACCGTTTCCTGCTCAGTTTGGTTTATGGGGATGTCCGACTACAATAAACAATGTTGAAACTTTAACAAATGTACCTGCAATAATTAATAATGGATGGGAATGGTTTTCAAAAATAGGCGAGCCAAAACATCCGGGCACAATTCTTTATGGTATTAGCGGTCATGTTAACAAACCAGGCATTTACGAATTACCTTCGGGCACTTTGTTAACTGATCTGATCTATAACTATGCAGGGGGTGTACCGGGGAATAAGAAAATATTATGTGTTATTCCTGGTGGTTCCTCAATGCCTCCCTTAAAAGGTGATCAGATAGAAGGTGTTAAAATGGATGCAGAATCATTAAAAGTTGTCGGTTCGTCTATCGGCACTGCAGGAATTATTGTAATGGATGAAAATACCGATCTTGTCAAAGTTTTAGCACGAATAACAAAGTTTTATTATCACGAAAGCTGTGGACAGTGTACCCCTTGTCGCGAGGGAACTGGTTGGATGCTCAAAATATTAAACAGAATCATTCGTGGTGAAGGATCAGTAAAGGATGTGGACCTATTAATTACAGTGGCAAATAATATTGAAGGGAATACAATTTGTGCCCTTGGCGAAGCGGCCGCATGGCCTGTTAAATTTATGGTTCAGAGATTCAGAGATTATTTTGAAAAGAGAGTGAGCAAAGAAATCGCAATTCCTGTTGCAAATAAAGTTCACTCAATGAGACACACAGTAAATCCACTAGCGGATATTACAGAATAAAAAGTGCAGGTCAGCAAAATGCTAACCTCCTAAACAACATCAGGCTGTTGCTCGCGATCCTAATTCCCTATCTAAAATAAATAAGGCTCCCTGGTTATTGCCAATAAATTTTATTTTTTCCAGAATTTTCAACGCTGTTGCTTCTTCTTCAACCTGTTCACTTACAAACCACTGTAAAAAGTTATGGGTTGCATGATCTCGTTCTGTGATTGATAAATCTACAATATCATAAATTGATTCTGTTACTTTTTTCTCGTGGTTAAATGTATCTTCAAAGACTTCTTGAACAGATTTCCAGTTTCTCTTCGGCGCATCGATTTGTTTTAAGTCAATTTTTCCGTTTGCTTGTAAAATATAATCGTAAAATTTCAAAGCATGTGTCTTTTCTTCTTCTGCCTGAAAACGCACCCAGTTTGCAAATCCATTTAAATTTAGTGATTCGAAATATGCTGACATTGACAAATAAAGATAGAAAGCATATAGTTCCTGGTTCAATTGTTGGTTCAAGGCTTTTTCTATTTTTTCCTTAATCATAATATTACCCTTATTTTGAATAAAATTTACATTATATAAAATCGACACCATAAAATACAACTTTAACTATAAAGGTCGCAAGGATGGAGGTTTAATAGATTAAAAATCTAGGGGATATTATTGATCCGAGGTTCTAATTCTTCCATTATTATTTAGACTTCTTTATAAGTACTTGTAATATTTGGGATCAGTTTTATAAAAACCATTATTACCTTTGTACGATTACTCTTAAACCTTTAACGTAATTTTGAATTTCAACTTGCTTCTTTCCTTTAATTTCACTTCATAAATACATATATTTGCGAACTTAAAAAATCACAAAAATGAGAAATATGAACCTAAAATCCTTAAATCAACAGCAAAAAAAGGCAGTAGAGCACGATAAAGGGCCTTCAATGATAGTTGCCGGGGCTGGTTCCGGTAAAACAAGAGTATTAACGTACAAGGTTGCTTATTTAATAAGTAATAAATTTAAACCCGATGAAATTCTGGCTTTGACCTTTACTAATAAAGCGGCTAACGAAATGAAAGCGAGAATAAGAGAACTTGTTGGAGCGAAAGCCGAGCGTATCTGGATGGGAACCTTTCATTCTATATTTGCCAGAATATTAAGAATCGAAGCAAAATACCTTAATTATAAAAGTAATTTTTCAATTTATGATGCCGAGGACTCTCTTTCTCTTGTTCAGAATATCATTTCAAATCTTAATATTGAAATAGAAGGTACCACCCCGAATTCTATAAAGCACAAGATCAGCTACTTAAAAAATCATATGATTATGCCCGATAAGTTCAGGAAAAAACATATTGATTCTTTTATTGATGAAAAAATAGCCGATATATATGAAGAATATCAGAAGCGGCTTGTAGAAAATAATGCTATGGATTTTGAAGACCTTTTGTTAAAACCAATTGAACTGTTTAAAAATAATTTCAAAATTCTTCAACGTTATAAAAAGAAATTCAATTATATACTAGTTGATGAATTCCAGGATACGAATAAAGCTCAATATGAATTATTGAAATTACTTCTTAATAAAAATGGAAAAATATGTGTTGTTGGAGATGATTCTCAAAGCATTTATAGCTGGCGCGGAGCAAATATTGCCAATATGCTCGATTTCAAAAAAGATTTTCCCAGACAAAAACTTTTTAAACTTGAACAGAATTATCGATCTACAAAAACGATTTTAAATGCAGCGGACTCTGTTATAAAAAATAATTCCGGGCAAATTAAAAAAACTTTATGGACAGAGAACAATGACGGCGAATTGCTTACCTTGATTAAATGTGCAGATGAAAAAGATGAAGCATATCAGATCGCTAAATATATTAAACAGGAAATTTCTAAGAATAAACTCTCCTTAAAGGATTTCGCAATCCTCTATAGAACGAATGCACAATCGAGAGCACTTGAAGATATTTTTAGAAAAGAAAAAATACCCTACAAAATAGTAGGGGGAATCGAATTCTATCGAAGAAAGGAAGTAAAAGACATTATTGCTTATTTAAGAGTAATTTCAAATCAGAGGGACGAGGAAAGTTTACTCAGGATAATGAATTTCCCTCAAAGGGGAATTGGCAATACAACTATTAAAAGAATGATAGCTTTTGCAAGAAAACTCGATCTGACATTGTTTGAAACTATGGCAAGGGTTTTTGAAGTGATAGATATTAAAGAAAGAATTCAAAAAAACGTTAAAGGGTTTAAACTCCTTTTGGATAAGTATATTGAGCTAAAAGATAAACTTTCTGTAGGAGAATTAACCAGGGCTTTAGTTGATGAACTGGGCGTGCTTAGAATGTTTAAGGAAGAAAATACACCTGAATCTTTGGCAAGATGGGACAACCTAAATGAACTTCTTTCTGCTCTGAGTGATTATTCAAATTCAAATAAAAATGCTACACTTGAGCAATATCTTGAAGAAGTCTCCTTAATAACTGGTGTTGATATGTATGAGGAGGGAAAAAATAGTGTTACATTTATGACTATACATAGTGCTAAAGGTCTTGAATTTCCTGTTGTATTTATTTCAGGGTGTGAAGAAGATATATTCCCCCTTTCCAACAGGTTCAGTACCGATGCTACTCTTGAAGAGGAAAGGAGATTGTTTTATGTTGCAGTTACACGTGCAAAACAGAAAGTTTATCTGTTACATGCAAGATCAAGGTATCGTTTTGGCGAGGTAGCTTATCAAAGCAGGTCCAGGTTTATCGATGAATTAAATGAAAAAACTTATAATGAAGTAAACGGCGGTATTGGAAGGAAGTCTTCACAAAGAAAGTCCAAAAAAGAAGTATATTACGAATATTTTGAAAAAATGGATTATGAAGATTTTAACCAGGATAATAAAACCTTAAAACCGGGGAGCAGAGTGATGCACGATAAATTTGGTTTGGGCAAAGTAACTGATGTATCAGGTGTGGGTGAAATGCAGAAGGCAACAGTTCACTTTGAAGGTAATAATGTAAAACAACTAATGCTTAAATTTGCAAAATTGAAGGTTCTTTGAGTAACTTTAAATGTTAAATTAATATTGTCGGATTAGATTTGAACATTATCAGGAGGAAGCGAAGTTAATGTCTGTAGTACCTAAAAAGCTTGCTATATTGGTCGGTGGGGGACCTGCACCGGGAATAAATAGTGTAATTAGCGCAGCTACTATCAGAGCACGATTGGAAGGAGTGGAGGTTTTAGGCATTAAAGATGGATTTAAATGGATCATGCAGGGCGACATTTCACATGTAAAAGAATTAAACATTCAAAATGTTAGTAGAATACATTTTCGGGGAGGTTCTTATATTGGAATTGCAAGAAGTAATCCCACAAAAGATTCTAAACATTTAGAAAATACAGTTGCTTCCCTACTCAGGCTCAACGTAAATAAACTTATAACCATTGGAGGGGATGATACGGCATACAGTGCTTTAAGATTGGAACAGGTCGCAAACGGAAGAATTAGTGTAGTTCATGTTCCCAAAACTATAGATAATGATCTTGATCTACCTCACGGTATTCCAACGTTCGGATTTCAGACTGCTCGTCACATTGGAGTTGAAATAGTTAAAAACATAATGGTTGATGCGCAAACTACTTCGCGCTGGTATTTTGTTATATCTATGGGCCGAAAAGCAGGGCATTTAGCTCTTGGCATCGGGAAAGCAGCAGGTTCAACCCTGACTGTAATTCCTGAAGAATTTCCGGGAAAGACTTTTAAATTTTCTCATATTGTAGATCTTATGGTGGGTGCAATTGTTAAGAGATTAAGCTATGGAAGAAGCGATGGTGTTGCCGTACTAGCCGAAGGTCTGGTTGAACATCTTACTGTAGATGATTTTGAATCATTGGTAGATATTGAAAGAGACGCACACGACAATATCAGAATAGCCGAAATTAATTTTGGAGAGATATTAAAAGCCAAAGTTATGGAACGTCTCAGGAAGTTTGGATTAAAAATTACTATTGTTGCAAAAAATATCGGTTACGAATTGCGATGTGCTGATCCCATACCTTACGATATGGAATACACAAGAGATCTGGGTTTTGCAGCAACCCAGTTTATTTTGAGTGGAGGCAATAGTGCAATGGTTTCAATTCAGAATGGCCATTTTGTTCCTTTATATTTTAAAGATATAATTGACCCCAAGACTAATAAGACCAAGGTTAGAATGGTTGATCCTTCTTCTGAATATTTTTATATAGCCAGAAGATATATGATAAGATTAAACCAGGCAGATTTTGATGATCCAAATGAATTAGCTAAATATGCAGTAACGTGCGGGATATCAGTAGAAGAATTTAGGAAACAATTTTATTACCTTTTAGAAAAAGATTTACTTTATAGAAATTTGAAGGATGGTAAAATTAAATTAGCAGCGCCTGAATCTAATACTGCTCATCAACCTAGTGTGGGTAATGAAAGTGTGCTGGATAAAGATAGCTATAATGGTATTTTTTAGTTATGATAAATAATAAGAGATGGGCTGACCCATCTCTTATTTTATAAATTAATTTATGATCGTTCTTTCTCCGATTTTAACACTCTTGTAAAACAATAAACTGTTAAACTAATTACACATCCCCATGCAATTATTAAGAATATCCATCCTCCTGTTGTAAGTCCCATAATTAATTTCCTTTTTTTTATTCTGCTTGAATCTCATTTTTCTTTGTATGGTTCCCCCACGCTTTTTTAACAAAAAGCAAAATTAGAATTGCAAGAACCACCATTAATATTCTTGAACCCCAATAATATGGTTTATCCTGGTCTGCGACACCGTTAAGCAAGAGAGTAGGTATAGCTGTGTCAATAAACCACCAAATCATAAGAACGAAAAGTACGAGAGGTGTTACAAATTTCATAAGATAATAGAATATCTTGGGAATTCTAAAATCGCCGCCTTCATTCATTTCAGCCCAGGCCTTATCCGCACCAAATACCCACATAAAAAGTACAGTTTCAATCAGGGCGAAAACTACAAGTCCGAAAGTGCCTGCCCAGTAATCCATTTCATTTAAGAAGCCATATTTCTGGAAGAAAACTACAAACTGCACTGCAATCATTACGACGACTGCTAAAGCGCCGACGGCTTTTTTGCGGCTCATTCCGAATTCATCTTCCAGGAACGCAACCACAGGTTGACCCATAGCAACGGAAGATGTAATTCCTGCAAAGAAAAGCAATAAGAACCATAATGAACCAAAGAATGCCCCCAAAGGAATTTTCTGAAATATTAGCGGCATTGAAACAAATCCCAGATCGAAAGCACCTGCTTTGGCAAACAATTGTGTTTCATTCAAACCAAAGTAGGCGACAGCTACAGGTATTGCAATCGCTGCTCCAAGAACCACCTCCGCAAATTCATTTGTTGCAGCCGTTGTTAATCCGGAAAGTGCTATATCATCTTTTGGTTTTAAATAACTTGCATAAGCGTGTATAGTTCCCATCCCCACCGAAAGCGTGAAAAATATTTGGCCCGCTGCAGCAAGCCATATAGAAGGATTACTTAACAATGTTAGATTGGGATTCCAGATAAAACCAAAACCTGCTCCTACTGAATTTTCCGGATGTAAAGGATCGGGTGTTCCTAATGTCATAATTCTGATTGCAAGTATCAATGCAAAAATCATTAGAAGAGGCAGTGCAATCTTAGCTAGTTTTTCAATTCCTTTTGAGATACCTTTGTACAATACCCAAAAGTTAAGAAAGAATGTAACAAGCATTAAAAGATATGCTGGTAATAGACTTGAGAAATGATCACCAACTGCTCTTCCCTGATAACTATATAAAAAGTTCCTCATTGCATCAGCTGTAGTTTCATTAAAATATAATTTTGAAGCTGAAAAAATACTAAAGCCCAACGTCCAGGATTCTATATATGTGTAATAAATAAGAATAGTCATTGAAATGAACAGACCTAAAGCACCAAAGTATTTTGCTAGTTTATTTTTCCATAATACATCGAACATGCCGGGTGCACTACCGTGTTTAAATCTTCCTCCATGTCTTCCGATGCCCCATTCAATCCACATCAGAGGTATGCCGAGTATCAGAAAAAAAATGAAATAAGGGATCATAAAAGCGCCGCCACCATTTTGGGCAGCCTGAACTGGAAATCTTAAAAAATTTCCAAGTCCTACAGCGTTGCCTGCAACTGCTAATATTAAGCCGATCTTACTTCCCCATTGTTCTCTTTCTCCATTGCCTGGCATTGAACCTCCGGATTTAATTGAATGATTGAATTAAAATAATATAAATTTTAATATTGCAACTTTAACCTATAATTTCAACTAAAAAATGCACTTATAAGAATAAATATTACAGCTTATTTTGTTAAAATTCTACTCTTTTAATGTTGTAATGCGTGATCTTATTAGGATATTATTACGCCTTTCTTAAACATCTAATCCTACGAATATACCTCTTGTATTTTCAGAATAAATTTATAAACCCTATTCAAATCTTATGAATACCTTTTGTGGAATTTATTTGCCTCTAATCGATGATTTTGCCATTTTAATAGAATATGGTATTGTAGCTTGAATTTTTTGTATTACGTTTTAACGTCTTAAAATAATAGCTTGTCGGTTAAAATAATACGTTTGTGGAATACGGAATTACCCTGATGTTATGGAACCTCGCAGGTTCTTAAAATTGGTTAATCTATCAATTCCCAATTAGATCCGAAAACAAAATTTTAATGAACTTACAGATTATAAAATTTTTTGTAAGACAACAATCTGTGCAATGTGTGAATAATATTTCAGGTTCGTTTTCGTCAGTAATTTTTTTTTGAAAATAACGGATAATTAATGTCGTTAAATACTATTGAAGTCTATGCATTGGGAATTGTTATCGGGGTTTTTGTAGTAATCGTTTTATTCTCTTATCTGGCTTATAGGTTAAGGAAGGCTTTATCTAAAAGATTTTTATATATTGAAAGAAATCCCTCCTAAGTATAATAACATAAATTATATTAAATAAATTTAAATCTGCTTTTGGAACATCTTTTAATATTATTAGATTTTCTATAAGTGGCTGCTCAGGTTTTATTTTTATAATTTTATTTATATTATTCCATTGAGGTTTTCAAACAAATAAATTTTCTCAATTACTAATTATACATATTATACGAAATATACCTGGCGTTTTAACTATTTCCCTAATATGCTATCAAATGAATAAAACAAACCCGTCTTAATTTTTGCATTTACAACTCTTTCTATATTTTAAATTTTGACAATAAAAAAAATTACTTCTTATGAATTTATAAATTGAATTTTGATCTTTAGTTTGTTAAAGTTTTAATAAGTTAATCGTTTTATTACTCAAAAAAAGCTTAAAAAGTAAAAAAATGAAGCTATTTTTATTATAATGAGTGACTTTTGCATTTGAAGTATAATTGTTAAATTTACCAGCAAATTAGAATACAAATGGAGAGTTAAATAATATGGCTAAGAATTTTGTCTCTAATAATGACGAAACAGTCAGAATGTTTGAAAATGATTTTCTCGAAGCTTTATCGAGGGTACATTTTACTGTACCGCTTTATATTTATATTCCTGTTATTTGTTATTTCTTATACAAGGCAATTGTAGATTTCAGCCTATCATTTGGAACGATTATCTCTTTAGTATTGATTGGAATTGTTGTGTGGACACTTGCTGAATATACTTTGCACAGATTTATATTCCATTTTCCGGCTAAATCGAAATTTGGTAAAAAGATACATTTCATTTTTCACGGAGTTCATCATGATTACCCAAGCGATTCTAGAAGACTTGTGATGCCTCCATCAGTAAGTATTCCTCTTGCTGTTTTATTTTATCTTTTGTTTCAATTAATATTTGGCTCTATTTTGGTTGCTCCTTTTTTTATTGGTTTTATTGTTGGGTATTTATTTTATGATATGACTCATTACGCAGTTCATCATTTTAATATTCATAATAAGATGTGGCTCGCACTAAAAAAACATCATATCAGGCATCATTTTGAGAATTCAAATCTTGGATATGGTGTTAGCTCTCCTATATGGGATGAAGTAATAGGGACTAATTTTCCTAAAAAAAAGGAAAATCAATAGTAATTTTTAATTTATAAGAAATATTTAAATTCAGGGGTAATATGAACGATAACACTCGGCGGAGAATTTTACTTATAGAAGATAATAGTGATACTCAATTAATATTTAAAATTTATCTGAGAAGTTTATATGATGTGGAAATTGCAGATACAGCCGAAGCGGGTATAAAATTACTAAAAGAAAATGAATATGATCTCCTCATCCTTGATATCAACCTGCCTGGTGAATTAGATGGTACTGCGGTTCTCAATGAATTAAGAAATGAAATGCAAAAAAAAGATTTTCCTGTTTTAGTGGTAACTGCATATGCGATGAAAGGGGATAAAGAGAAATATCTTCAGCAGGGAGCTAATGATTACTTACCAAAACCTGTCATAAAAGATGTTTTTATGGATAAAATAAGGTATTTCACTGATGTCGCTTAATTATATTTCACACTGAGACTTTTTTTGAATTTATTGTTAATCTGTCCTCTGTCAAATAAAATTGACACTTAGGAACGCTTATTTTTATGAAATATATTCATTTCTTTTTCTCCATTCTTTTTATAGTCTTACCGCATACTTGCGATGCTTCTAATAGTCAACCAATTTATATAAGAACAAACCAAGTGGGGTTTAGAATAAATGATATCAAAACTGCTGTTGTATTTTCAGAAAATCCATTAGATAGAACAAAAAACTTCATTGTAAAAGATTTAAATAACAATAAAATTGTTTATAAAAATAAATTTAACGATTCAGTTTTTTCTTATGGTAAATTTGAATATTGTTATACGCTGAATTTTTCGGAAATTAATAATCCCGGTAAATACGAAATCATTGTAAATGGCACAGTATCATATCCTTTCAAAATAGGTGATAATGTTTACAATACACTTGTTGATTCGTTATTATTATTTTTTAAGGTGCAACGCTGTGGGCCAACAAATCCTTACCTGCATAAACCCTGTCATTTATCTGATGTTGCCCGCGTTATGGGTGCACCTGATTTAGGTATGGTAGATGTTACAGGAGGCTGGCACGATGCAGGAGATTATATAAAATTTTTATCTACAATTGCATATTCAACATATATTATGATTTTCTCTTACGAGTTTAATAAAAAAAAGTTCGACTTTGATGATAATCATAATAATGTACCTGATATTCTTGAAGAAGCTAAGATTGGCCTGGATTGGCTTTTGAGAGCTAATTATTCAAAAGATAAGTTAATTACACAGGTGCAGGATATACGTGATCATGATGTAGGATGGAGGCTTCCGCAGTATGATACTTTGAGGTATGATCGGGTAGGGATAGAATCCATTGGAAAGGATATAGTCGGAATCTATTGTGCTGTTATGGCTATAGGAGCTAAAGTATGGAAGGAAAAATTTAGATATGATGAGTTCGCAAATAGATGCTTATCGGCTGCATTAAACATTTATTCTTTAAGAAATAAGGTACCTGATGTAGATACCTCTAACTCACGCTTTTACAAGGATACAAAGTTTTTGGGAAAGCTGGCATTAGGAGCTGTTGAATTATACAATACAACCAACAACCCAAAATATTTAAATGATGCCGTAGTCTATGGGGACAGTGCTAAATCTGATTATTGGTGGAGTTGGGGTGATATAAATTCATTGGCAGATTATAGAATAGCACAGCATATTCCGAGATTTAGTGAATATATATTCAATAATTTAAATGCCTTTAATACCTATAAAAATAAATCGGTTTTCAAAGAAGGCTTGGCTTATACCTGGGGAACTACAAATTCATTATTGGGGATAGTTTTACAAAATATTCTTTATAAAAATTTAACTGGCAAAACTACTTTTGATTCTCTTGCTTCATACCAGAAGGATTATGTATTAGGAAGAAATCCCTGGGGAATATCTTTTATATATAACATAGGTAATGCTTTCCCCAGACATTTGCATTCACAACTAGCCTATTTCCACGATGGATATTTGCCCGGGGCATTAACCGCTGGTCCCGCTCCTGAGAGTCTATTAAAAGATTATAAGATTGATAGAACGAACTTCCAGTATGATGAATTCAATAGTAACAATATAAAATATTATGATGACCGTATGGATTATATTACTAATGAACCAACAATTGTTGGAAATGCTACTGCTATTTTCGTTTTTGGCAACTTGAGGGATAGATAATATTTATTGTCTCGAGATTCCTTCAAAAGTTTAGATTATTTTCATAACTTTCTTTAATTACCTAAATGTTTTTGTCCATCCCATTATGATACAATAGGTTACTATTTTCTTTCTCATGACTAAAGAAAAGCTCACAAAATTGTCGATAAAAAAAGATTTATAAGTATTTTGTTCTGGCATACAATTTGGCTTTTCTTTTAAGATAAGCAAAAAAAACGTATGAATAGAATAAATATAGAAGCATCGGGAATACCTTTGGTTGATAAAACCTGGGGAGGTTTTTATATTGGTGGTACTTACTTCCTTATAGGTCCCCCTAGAACAGGGAAAACAATTCTGGGCATCCAGTATGCCAGGGAATGTGTAAGACAAAAACAGGTTTGTCTTTATTTTACTGGTATGAAACCAAAAGATCTTCTTATGCTTGCATCTAATATAGATTTTGACATGAAAGCATTTATAGATCAGGATTTAATTATTGTTATAAAAATTGCTTTGCCAACATTATCAAATGATTTTAATAAGCACGATGAGGAATTATCTATATTTTGGAATGAAATAATAAGAGTTCTTAATCAATATAAAGTAGACAGAATTATTTTTGACGACTTTACACCTTTTATTGGATTCAACAAGTTAAATTCATTAACAGATGCTTATCATAATACGATAGAAATTATGAAGCAGAACCAAACGACAAACCTGTTTATTCTTTCGGATCCCGAAAGTAGTGCAAAAGAGGGGCAGGTGAATACAGTTCTTAAAGAAGGTAACGGTGTAATTTATATTAATAAGGATAAGCAAGAAGACGGTGATATATCGATAAAACCAATACAGGGTTATCATGAGGGACAATTTAGATCAAAATATACAATTACTTCATACGGGGGTATGACAGTTGATTTTATTGATCCATCTCCTGTAAGAGAATTGGCAAAGGGAAAAATAAAAAGAGGTAACACAAACGGTTATTGGACAGATAGAAAAGGTCCCAAAAATCTGTTTAATGATTAATTCATATATACACTAACGCAAAGAAAAATATTTAAGAATTATTATTAAAATTAAAAAGAGAAAAATATGCAAAACAAAATTCAATTACTTTCGTCTGGTATTCCGTTAGTGGATAAGGAATGGGGTGGATTATATTGCGGAGGTTCGTATTTTTTAATAGGTTCACATAAATCTGGTAGGACATTACTTAGTCTTCAGTACGCCATGGAATCTGTTAAGCAAAATGAAGTATGCTTATTTTTTACAAGTATACGCCCGAAAGATCTTTTGATACAGGCCTCTTGTATAGATTTTGATCTTCAGGATAGTTTAGAAAAAAATCAGGTAATTCTTGTTAAGACAGTTCCTCCTTCTTATACGGATATTATATATAATAGTGACGAATTTTTAGTTGAATACCTGAAGGATATTGTGGCACTTGTTAAACAATATCAGCCTTCCAAAATTGTTTTTGATGAACTGACACCTTTTATAGAATTTGATGATTTTAACCTTTTACAAAATGTATTTTCGGAATCACGTGAAAAGATTGAAAATGAAGGTATTACCTCTCTTTATATTTTAGGTGAACCAGCAACTTCTTCCGCTCAATCTATTGTTGATTCTATAGTATCAAAATCAACAGGTGTGATTTACTTGAAAAAGGAGAATGAAGAAGGGCGTTTCGGAGAAATGATCATTACTCCTAATATTGGTCATAACGAGGGACAGTTTCGAAGTATATACAAGATAGAACCATATAAAGGACTAGTGATACACGCAAAACATGAAGGACCGAGCCTCGGGTCATTAAGAAATAGAGATGTAGCATAATGATACAATTTATTTATTGATTGTATTTCATTAATCAGTTTTTAATTTAAAGAATAGCTAAAATGCATTGAAATTATTGAGTTTATGAACGGCATAATCTTTGTTAAAATATTGAAAAATTGAGAAACTTATGAATTCAAAAATACAACTAAAAGCATCAGGCATTCCATTAGTCGATGAAGCATGGGGTGGATTTTATAAAGGTGGTACTTATCTGTTGATTGGAGCCCGTAAATCAGGAAGGACTTTATTAAGCCTGCAATATGCAATGGAATGTGCAAATCAGAAAGATGTTTGTTTGTATTTTACGAGTATGCGACCCAAAGATCTGATGATTCAGGCCGCATCTATTGATCTGGATATCCAAAAATATATGAACCAAAATTTAATTATTGTTGTGAGAGTAGCTCCTCCGGCTGATTTGTATGAACTTGGAAATTCAGATAGTTTTCTCGTTGAATATATGAATGATATAGTAACAGTTGTTGAACAATATAAACCGAATAGAATTGTTTTCGATGAACTTACTCCTTTTGTAGGATTCAATGATCTTTCTTTACTCCAGCAATCATTTTCCAGGACCTCTGAGGCAATTGAAGATTATGGTATTACAAGTCTATATGTAATTGGCGAACCAGCAGAAGAAAAGAGCCAGGCTATAGTTGATTGTTTGTCTACTAATTCGACTGGAGTTATTCATCTTGAAAAAACAGGAAATGAAAAAATAGCATCTGAACAGAGCGGAATCATAACAATCACTCCTAATATTGGTCATACAGAAGGTCAGTTCACTTCAGAATATAGAGTCGAACCGTATAAGGGAATTGTCGTTAATTACGAAAAGCCAAAATCTTTTGAAGTAAATGTATATTCACCTCAAACTACACGTTTTGCAAAAAAATATAAATCATTAGCTGAAGTAGATATACCACAGGAAGATTATAGCTTTATCAGCTATTATAATGAAAATGAATTCAAGTTAATTTTGAATAATCAGATAGCCTTATTTAAAAGCACAGGACAAGTTTTTACACTGATATCTTTTCGTCTTGATAAGATAGCAGAGGATAGGGGGTTATTATCAATTACACAACTCCAGAATGCAATACGTTTAGCTACAGATAAAAAGGATAAAATCTGTATTATAAACAATGATGTAGTTGTATTGATTATAAAAGAAGATCAAAAAAGTATTGATAGCCTCATTGGAAAAGTTAAAGCAAACCTTCCTATAAGTCAGAGCAAAGATGCAAATGAATTACTGAGGCACATTTCAGTTTATATAGTCAAGGTCGATGAGCAAGTCCAAAGTGCAGATGACCTGCTTCAACTTATTACAGCAGAAGAATCAGAAGAAAAAAATAAATTATATTTCCATTAAAAGATAAGAGATCCATGAAAAAGATAATTTTTATCCTGGCCTTATTCCTTTTTACGGGTTTTTCGACAATAACAATTTTTGCTCAAACACAAGTCGACTCTTTAAGATTGGAAGGGCAAAAGCAAATGCAATTTGGCAGGTATGGAGAAGCAATTGATCTTTTAAACAGGTACATCTCTGCACGACCTCAAGAGGCCCTTGGTTATAACCTTCGTGGTCTTTGTTATGAAAAAAGAAAAGATTATGAAAATGCAGTTTATGATTATAGATCAGCTCTAAAACTTGATCCTAATAATAAAGATATTAGTACAAATCTTAGCAGAGCCACTACTGCGTGGTATTCTCTTTTATATAATAAAATTGAGGGACATAAAAGAGAGTTGGCTGTTAATCCTAATAAGGCAGTCAATTATCTTCAAATAGGTAAATCTTATAAAAATCTTGGAAAGTGGGAAATAGCAGAAGAATGGTATGATCAATATCTTGCAAGAGCAGAAGCTTCTGCAGATGAGATAATAAGATATTCTGAGATATTAGCAAAGAATGATCACATCGCTAAAGGCGAACCAATATTAAAAAAATATACAGAAAAGTATCCTAATGACCACAGACTGTGGTCACGGTATGGTTATTTTGCATTTTGGCTAGGTAAAAATAAAGTTGCAATCGACGCTTTTGAACATGCTCTGGCGTTAAGACCGTATTTCAAGGAAGCCCAGGATGGCTTGGATCGTGCTAAGGGACATGGATATATATATGCAATTAATGATACCTCGGTAAAATATAATTATGGGAAAGGCCCTGTTAGAAAAGTTTTTGAATATCCAATAGACAGGGATTACAGGCTTCTAAAAAAAGACCCACATAATAATGAGCTGAGGTTTAAACTTGTTAAAGAGCTTGTTAATGCCAAAAGATACGTGGAAGCAACCCAACTTCTGGATATTTTATCAAGAGATACTACGTCAAAAGCTCAGGAATATATTCAATATTATTCTGAATTAAGAACCAGCTTAAAGAAAATTTATCAGAAAAAAATAACAGAGTATTCGACCTTGGTAAAGAAAAACCCAACTAATAAGAAAGCTGTAGTGAAGTTGGCAGAATATTATGAAAAAACCAAAAATTATGATAAAGGTATGAAAGTTCTTGAGGATTATTTAGAAAAAACATTCTATAGAAGAAAAAATAATGATGTGAAATATTTATATGCTAAGTTGGCAGCTGAGAATAAAGACTTTTCAAAAGCTCTATCTGTTGTAAATGAACTTGTAAAATCTGAGCCTAATAATTATTCATACAAATTATTTCAGGCACAGTTATCTGTTTGGCAGGGGAAAAACCTTGATAATGTAAAACCTGTATTGCAAAATATGGTTTCTAAAAATCCTAAAGATATAGAAGCTATAATTACATTAGCTTCATTAACACTTCAACAGAGAGATTTTATAGCTTCTAGAAATTATATAAATAGAATTAAAGAACTTGATCCTTTAAATTCAGCTCTGGACCAATTAGAGTCAGATTTTGAAATCGGTAAAGTGACCGCTGAACAGGCGAGATTGTTTGAAATTCTTCAACAAGGTCGTCAGCTTGCTTTAGAAAATCAATGTCAGGAAGCTTTAGTTAAATATGACGAATATTTGGCAGGCACGGAACCTAATGTGATCATTCAAAAAGAGTATGCCAATGTTAATGTGTGTGCGAAAAATTATAACAAAGCCATTGCTATCTATAATATTTTATTAAATCAAAAATATGATTTTGAAACTGATCTGATGAGAGCAAAAACTTATTACTATATGCGGGATTCTGTTAACGCACTTAGTTCTTTTCAGAGATTAGTAAAAGAAAAGCCTGGTGACTTTGTAAGTAATCTTTACTTGGGTGATTCATATACTATGATGCATCAATATAGTGAAGCAGCCGATGTTTATGAAAATATGAGAAATAATATGAAACTAGATTCTTCTCAGGTTGCTTTGGTTGAAAAGAGGCAAAGTTGGTTACCTAAATCAGGATTCGGCTCAGCTTCAGGATCTTTCTTATCTTATGCTACAATTTCGCCTTACGGATCATATTATGGTGATAATTTAGGTTTTAGGCTTAATCATCAGGGGTTGAAATTAGATTTAGGAATAACTTCATTTATTATGTTGGGAGTTGAAGGATACCGCACAACACTTTCCAATGACTCAACAAAGCAGAATATTAATAACATTAAATTAAATCTCCTGATTAGTTTGGCAGAGCACACATCTTTTGGTGCGGGAGTAGGTAATTCAAATTATGAAAATGCAGGACATAAAACTATAGCCAATGTTTTTATAAAGACCGGAGATTATGAAAGATACTTTCTAATGCTTTCATTTGAAAGAGAAGATGCAGCCCAGATTTTATATTCTCCTAGATTAGTTGATACTAGAGAATATGCAAATGTTACAAGATTTAATGGATATTATATATTTAATAGAAGCTTTAAATTATCTACTGACATTAATTATTTAAATATAACTGATGGCAATAGTGGATATAAATTTAATGTAAGATTAGGAAAATATTTCTTCTCAAAGGCTCTTTTGGGATATGAATACGAAAATTCAAATTATTTATTTGTAACGAATAATTATTATTCTCCACAGAATTATGCTTCACATAGCTTGTTTGGAGACTTTGATGTATACCAATCTCAAAACAAACTATCTAAAGTAACAGTTGGTGGTAAGATTGGTTTGATTGCACATAGTTCTTATCTAATCAGACAGCTTTATGCCTCGTTTACCTGGGAGATACTCCAGAAATTAACATTTCAGAGCGACCTTGCATACGGCAGCACATTTCAGACTACTGTAGCTTATAGTTCTTTTGCAGCATACTTCAATGTATTCTGGAACCTCTAAAGGTATAACAAAACTACTGACTTAGCCCTGAAATAATTAGTGTCAATTTTATCCTATAAATAGACAATTGATTTTGATCTGAATTCCGAAAATAAATGTCTATTATTGAGACACAATCAAAATTTATCTAAATCTGTTACAAAAAATAGGGCTAAAAACCTGACTTATAGTTATTTATGGAATGGCTCTATAATTGCTTTACTAATTCAAAAATATGTTGAACTTTTATGCAAAAAAAACAACCTATTAAAAGAACTCCAATAGTTCTAAAAAATATTCAGGATAGGCAACAGAATGAAAAAAATTCTGAAGGTAAGTTAATAAGGCGGATTTTAGTCTCTGGTCTATTGTCATTAGTGCTTCTTTTGATAATAATTTATACGATGCCGAAAACTATCCTGAACACGACTTCATTGTTGGAATATGCAACAATAGTTGCGTTAATAATATTTCTTTTTGTATTGTTGTTCAGATATTTTGCAATTCTTGTTATGGCCTATATGTATGTAAACGAATACACATTTAAGCCAACATCAGCCTTTGCCCCATTCGTTTCTATAATTGTTCCGGTTTATAACGAGGAAAAAGTAGTAGTAGATTCAGTTAAATCACTTTTAGAACTTGACTATTCAAATTACGAGATTATAATTGTTAATGATGGTTCAACCGATAATACAAAACAAGTAGCTGAGTCATTAGTAGGATATCAAAAAGGCTTAAGAGGTGAGGTTAAGATTTCTCTTATTGATAAACCTAATGGGGGAAAATCACAAGCTCTTAATGCAGGAATAAAACATTCAAAAGCAGAAATTGTACTTTGTATGGATGGAGACAGTCAGTTGACCCCTCAATCAGTTAAAGTTGCGATACGTCATTTCACTAACCCTGAGATTGGCGCTGTTGCAGGTAATGTAAAAGTTCTAAACAGAGGAAAGTTGTTTACTGATCTTCAGGCTTTGGAATACATAGAAGGTCTTAATATGGCAAGAAGCGCACAGAGCTTTGTAAAGCTGGTGAATATAATTCCTGGTCCTATAGGATTATTTAGAAAAAATGCAGTTGAAGAAGCTGGATTTTATTCAAACGATACTTTTGCCGAAGATGCAGATCTAACGCTTAAGATTTTGGCAAACGGCTGGAAAATCTATTATGAACCTAATTCAATCTCATATACTGAAGCACCGGAAAAACTTCAGCAGTTATTGAAACAACGTTACAGATGGACAAGAGGAATATTACAGTCAATAAGAAAACATAAGAAATTGATGTTTGATCCGACAATTAATTTTGGTGATACATTTATTCTTTGGACAATGTTTTATGAAGCCCTGATTTGGCCTGCAATGAATATAGCTGCAAATCTGTTCTTTATTGTAGCTGCAATCTTTTTTGGATTCACGTCATTGATATTTTTCTGGTGGGCAGGGTTGGCCTTCCTTGATTTTGTGACAGCTTTATATTGTGTTGCAGTAGAAAAAGAAGAATTTAGGCTCGTGGGATATTCTTTAATCTACAGGGTGTTTTTTATTTTAATGATAGATGTAAGCAAACTCATGTCAACTATAGAAGAATTTCTCGGTATTAGAATGACATGGGGCAAATTAGAGAGAGTCGGAACAAGCAAATAAAATTTAATTAATAATTCAAATGTTAAGAGGACATTATGGAACTAATACCCATTTTATCAACAATCATTCTAGTTGCTACAATCAGCACATTTCTATTGGCAATTGGAGCTTATATTCTCTATAAAGTCAGAGAAGCAAGAGAGGTACAACCTTCTACACAGGGGCCGTCAGAGCTTAAAGGTGAATTGGTAACTCCTGCATATGCTTCACAACAAGAACAATATCCTGTTTATGCAGAGAAGTATGCTTCACAAAGAAAACCGATATTTATAAAACAAGAAAAACAGGCATCACAGCCGAGATTTACACCCCGGCCACAACAATACAATGCTGAAAAATCCAAGCAAGGTGCATTTGTAGTGGGAAAAACTCAGAGTAAATCTACTGCTCCAAAGTTTTTAAAATATACAACCGAAGGTTACGTAACACCACAGGAAGATAACAAAAATAAAGGAACTCTGAAGTGGAGGTAAGAAACAAAAAAGGTCGGATTAATCAGGGCCTTATTATCTTCAGCGGGCTAATCTTTTTAGTTGGTGCTGTATTAACTTACTTTTTTATTCTGAGGGGAGTTTATGGTTCATTTGATGCAAAAGAGTTAGTTCCTGATTCAAATGTGGTAAAAAGCGTTTTTGGCAGTACTAAACCGACTATAGGCATATTATATTCTCAATATACAGAGAATATGCTTCCTGAAGGAAATACTTGGTTGAACGATAACATTACAACATGGAAAAAATTCTTGGATGCTTCAGGATGGAAATATGATCTTATAAATGATAAAACAATTGAACTGGGTCAGCACTACAAGTATGATCTTATAGTTCTGCCGGGTTCAAAATCGTTAAGTGATAAAGAATTAATTGAAATTAAAAAATATATTGATAAAGGGGGAAGTGTTTTTGCAACCAGTGGTACCGCTTCCTATTCTGACGATGGTAAGTGGAGAGGATGGGGTTTCTTTTCAGAGGTGTTTGGACTAAACTTTACAAAAGAGGTAGACAATGATGGTTTGACAAAGTTGCATACTTTAAGGGGTAATTTGCCTATTACTGCCAATATTCCTACAGGCTATTCTCTTAAAGTGGGTACCTGGGATAGACCGATCTCCGTAGAAGTTATGGATCCAAGAACAATTCAGGCAAGTTTTTGGTACAATTATAGACTTGAGAAGGGGTTGGTCAGAGAAAATATAAAGAAGAGTGCGGGTATAGTTTTCGGTAATTATGGCCACGGCAGATTTGTATGGATGGGATTCGAAATAAATTCAGTTATTGGTTCACAGGAAGATTATATATACTTTGATAGGTTATTTAATAACTCAATTAAATGGCTAACATATAGACCAATTGCATTTGCGAAAGACTGGCCGGCTGGTTACGCAGCCGCCGCAATGATTACTCCCATAGTAGATAAAGAGCCGCATAATATTCAGAATATAGTAAATGTATTAAAAGATAAGAATGTAAAAGCAACGTTTTTCATAAATCCCAGGCAAGCTGAACAAAATAGAGGACTTGTTAAATCATTATCAAGATATGGAGAAATTGGCTCACTGGTGGACATAGGTTATTTGAATTCCGTAAACGATACTATTAATACTCTTAATGATTATAATACGCAGCTTCATAAATTGATTAAGGCAAAAACAGAACTTGAAGAAATTACAGGTAAAAAGACTTCAGGTGCGATGCCTTATTACGGGTTGTTTGATAAAAATACTTTGAAAGCATTAGTTAATGATGGTTATAATTATGTTCTGACCGATTCTTTAACAGATCGTTCTGTACCTAAAAATATGATTATAGGGGATAAAAGAGTTACGATTATGACAAAGACAGCACGGGATGATTATGAAATAATTCGTGATTTAAATTTAACTCAATCTGAATTTCAATTCTATACATATCAGGAAGATATCGATAGAGTCCTTTTTGAAGGTGGAATGTATATATATAAAATGCACACTGATTATCAATGTACGCCTGATAATATTAATGTTGCCGGAGAAGTGATTGATGAACTGAAAAAGAAAAATTTTTGGATAGCCACAGGTGACGAAATTGAGAACTGGTGTGCTAGAAAAAACAGTGTTGAGATCAGGACTGATAAAAGGGGACCAAGCAGAGTAGTTTTAACAATTTCTAACCCAAGTAAATTAACGGTTAATAATTTAGTTATACAAGTTGAAATTAATGCAGCTGCTAAAAGAATCACGTTGGATACTGAAATAATTGGTACAAAAAGAGCAAGGTTTGATTATGATAAGAAAAACAAGTTAGTGTATGTTTACATAAATGATTTGCGACCAAATGAATCTAGAACCTATTATCTCGATTATAATCGACCGGATTCTTGAGTTAAGAGATATATTTAATTTAGTCAACTGATCAAAAGTTGATTATCCTTTGTTAAAGAGCACTATTTTTCTAAATAAAAATATACTTATAATAAATTAGCGGTAAATATTGGAGGCGGAAAATAGAATAGATAAAATTTTCGGATCTTTGATTCAGCACATCAAAGATCCATTTTTGGTCCTTGATGTTAATGGGAGAATAATATCATTTAACAAAGAAGCCTCGGAGTTATTAAAATTAGATGACCAGAAAGGGGATGTGTTTTCCTATCTTGACGAACCTTCAACTGAAGAATTAAAGCTAATATTTTCTAAAAATTTGCCAATAAACAAGACAATTTCTCTAAGGTTAAAATTTGTGCTTCAATCTGGTGATGAATTTGATTCCACTGTAATTTTGAGCTCGTATGAAAAGAACGATGATGATTTTATCTTTTGTAAAATCAAAAAAGATAAAAATACAATTATGGTTAGTGGGAAAACTGATATAAAAGTACAAAATGAAGATTTCAAAAAAATAATTCACAATGAAAAAATTCTGGGTATTATTGAAGAAGTTAAGTCACTTTATCCGTTTACGTATATGGGAAAAGAAAAAGTTCAAAATGAAATTAATAAACTGGATGAGTTTTTTTGGATTCAGGATATAGAAGGTAATTATCAAATATTAAACGATAAATTGGCAAACGGCTTAGGTATTTCTATTTCACGGGTTGAAGGCAAACCGGTTAATTCATTTTTGCCTGCTTATTTGATAGATTTTCAAAACTCCATTGTCTCTTACATACAAAAGTCTCTAAATTGCATAATTATTAAAGGTATACCATTAAAAGTTTACAATCAGGGAGAAAATTACCAGACAATAGAAATTCCACTAAGTGATGTTGATAACAATGTATTGGCGATAATAGGGGTTACGCAGACAGCTCCATTATCTGTTAATCAAGCAATGATTTCTGATATTTTTAATTCAACAAATGATTTATTACAATTTTTCCCTAAACCCGTTGCATTAATTGACGAGAATGGAATATTTAAGCAAGCAACTGAAGAATTTCGTAAATTATTTGAGAACGAATTTCACGATTTAAGAAGGCTGAATTATAGTAGAGTATTGCCAAAAGATATAATCGGAATAATTGACCGATTTATTCTATCTTCGGCTGATAAAGAACAATATAAACTAAATAAGCAAAATAAGTTTAACGAAAAATATTCAGGTGAAATTTCTCTTCAGCTTAATAAAATTTATGGCGATAAGCTTGAATTTGAAGGAGTTTCGATTTTAATAGAGACACTAGAAGAGCATTTTGACCTGGAAAAATTATTTGTAAGGAAAGGAAAAATGTACGAATTATTATTAGATAATAACCCTGAGCCGATATTTATTTACGACACAGAAAATTTAAAATTTCTGGATGTTAATAAGGCTGCGTTAGATCTTTACGGATATAGGAAAGACGAATTTCTGCAAATGGATCTGACTGATCTTTACACTACAGAAGATATACAATCTCTTCTTGACACCTCCCAAAATGAAATTAAAGAAGGTATATTTTCCGGTCCTTACCGGCATAAAAAGAAAGACGGCACTTCTGTTTTTGTAGAAATTAGCAAAAGCTCTTTCAAATATGATGATAAAGATGCTCATTTTAATATGATAAGAGATGTATCTGAAAAGCTTGAACTTGAAAAAATAAACAAATCTTTTGATGCTGTATTTAATAATAATAATAGCCTGATTTTTATTACAGATATAGGTGGATTTATTTCCTCTGTCAATGACACTGCCTGTTCAGTGCTTGGACATACAAAAGATGACTTTGTAGATAGTTCGTTTGCTTCCTATTTAATTGATGAAGATCGCGGGACTATTAATTCATCGGTATTTAAAGAACAGTCAAAAGAAATAATAACTTTAAATGTAAATATGAAAAGTTCTGATGGTGAATCATTTGAAGCTGAAGTTACAGCTGTACCGGTTCTAAACTATAAAAATGAAATTGAATCTTTTACGATAATTACAAAAAAGAAAGAGGAACCCGTTGTTGAAACCAAAGAGGTTATAAAAGAAGTTATTGTTGAAAAACCCGTTGAAGTTGAAAAGCCTGTTGAAAATACTGCTACAACTGTTTCTTCCGAAAAAACTGACTCAACATTTTTATCAAGTGTATTTCACGAAATACTGACACCAATAAATGTTATACTTGGATTTGTTCAGGATTTAACAGAAAGTGTCAGCAATTTAACTCCGGAACAGAAAGAGTTTGCAGGCATCATTGATCAAAACAGGGAAAGATTGCTCAAAACTATGGATTCTGTAGTTGAATATTCCAATTATGAAAAAAATAAAGTAGACTTTAACATTTCGAAAGTTGCAATTACTGATATTATAGAAGATTTACAAAGCAATATTAAAAGCCTCACAGGTGCGAAAAATATTGAGCTTGGCTACGGTAAAATATCTTCTTCGCTTAAATTTAAGACAGATAAAGAAAAATTTCAAAACTTGATAAATTTATTAATAAAATTCGTAGCAGGACTAACAAAAGAAGAAAAAATATATTTAGCTGCATTTCCGGATAGTAGTGATAAATTTATTATTTCTATAAAAGATGACTATTCTCATCCTTCAAAGCACTTGTTAGAATTTTATAAGAAGGCATTCCTTCATGAAAATATTGATTCCAGAAAATTTGGTATTTCAAAGCTAAGTCTCAGATTGGCTAAGGCTATATTGAGCGCGCTCAATGGAAAGGCTGAAGTTTCTGTACAGGATAATAATGAAGAAATGTTTTTTGTCTTTCCTATTGAATTTAGCGAGGCACAAAGAACTGAGCAAATTCAGGATGAAAGTTATGAAAATAAAATTGAACAGGCTATTGAGGAGTTGAAAGAAGAGTCTGTTGATGAAGATAAGAATATAGAAGAGGAAAGTAGAGATATTACTGTTAAAGATGAAGTAGGAGAATATGAGATGGAAGAAGATCATGATTTAATAGGTGAAACAGAAATCAAAGATGAAACTCTAGAAGATGAGCTCGAGGAAGAAAATGTTGATGCTCTTGATACCTCAGATTCAGATATGACTTTACATAAGCTTGATTTAACACAATTAAGATGCCTCTATATTGAAGACCAGGTAGATTCACAGATTTTGTTTAAAGTCCAAATGAAAGAACTGAAAGAAATAAAATTTGCTGTTAGTTTTGAAGAAGCAATGCCAATTCTAGATAGTGATAAGTTTGATTTCATTGTAATGGATATAAATTTACAGGGTGAATATAATGGGCTGGATGCCCTGAAGTTAATCCAAAGAATGCCTAACTATGAAAATGTACCTATTATTGCTGTCACAGCCTATGTATTGCCGGGAGATAAGGAAAAATTCATAGCGACAGGTTTTAGTGGATTTATTTCAAAACCTCTTTTCAAAGAAAAAATGGTTGACGCACTGGAAAAAATAATACCGGCAAAAGCGTGATTTTTGAAGATTAGCCCGGAGGCCATTTCATCCTTCTTCCTCCTAGGAGATGCATATGTAGGTGATACACCTCCTGCCCTCCGTTATCACCACAATTAAAGACAAGCCTGAAACCATCTTTGTCAATACCCATTTGTTTAGCTAGTTTGTTGGCCGTCTCAAACATTTCGCCCAATAATTCTGTGTGTTCATCACTTTTCAAATCAGTTACTTTAGGAATTTCTGTCTTTGGTATTATAAGAATATGAACAGGAGCTTGAGGTTTTATATCTTTGAATGCCAGAACATTTTCAGATTCAAAAACAATGTCGGCTGGTATTTCTTTATTAATGATCTTAGAAAAGATAGTATTTCCCATAATCAATCGTCCTTTTCGATTCCATATTTTTTCATTTTATTATATAAGTGGCTTCTTTGAATTTCAAGCATTTCTGCAGTTTTACTAATATTCCAGTTATTATTTTTTAGCTGTTTCAGAATAAATGCTTTTTCTGCTTTTTCTTTAAATTCTTGAAATGAATTACTTTCAGCTATTATATCTCCGACATTAGATTTACTTCCACTGAATAAGAACTCTATATTTTTTTTTGCAATTTGTCTCTTGTCTATAATAATTATTATCCTTTCTATTACGTTTCTAAGCTCTCTTACATTACCACTCCACTGCTGGCTTTGAAGAAGTTTTATTGCTTCATTATCAAATTTTACTGGCAACTTTTTGTGTTTTGTTGTGATATCTTTTGAAAAATGTTCTACGAGTATCGGTATATCCTCAGCTCTTTCTTTAAGAGGAGGAATATGAATAGGAATAACATTTAGCCTGTGATAAAGATCTTCTCTGAAATTTCCCTTTTCTATTTCTGATTTGATATCTTTATTTGTTGCTGATAATATTCTTACGTTAGTTTCAATTTTCTTTCCGCTACCGACTCGTTCAATCTTATTGTCTTCAATCGCTCTTAGAACTTTTGCCTGTGCCTGAAGACTCATGTCCCCAATTTCATCCAGAAAGATTGTACCCTTATTTGCCAATTCAAATTTACCGATCCTTTGCTGTGAAGCACCTGTAAAAGATCCTTTTTCGTGTCCGAATAATTCAGACTCAATCAGTTCATTAGGAATGGCAGCACAATTTACTTCAATAAATGGTTTGCCCTTTCGAGTACTTTTGTTATGCAAAGCACGGGCAACCAATTCTTTTCCTGTGCCGTTATCGCCGGTAATCAATACCCTTGTATCAAGAGGGCCAACTTTATCGATTATTTCGAGAATATCCTGGATTGCTTTACTTTTACCAAGAATTTGACCGTCACCAATCAGAGATTTTTTTATTTCTGTATTTTCATTTAACAGGTTTGTTTGTTCAACAGCATTCCTGATGCTTATTAAAAGTTTGTCCCGGTCTATAGGCTTTTCGATAAAATCAAATGCTCCCAACTTTGTTGCTTTTATAGCATTTTCAAGACTACCGTGAGCAGATATTATTACTACAGAAATGTTAGGATATTTTGCCTTAACTTTTTTAATAACTTCAAAGCCGCTCATTTCAGGCATTTGAATATCCAGAAGAAGTGCTGAAAATTTTTTTTCTGATAATCTGTCCAAACAATCGGTCGCTTTTGTTGAATATGAAACATCATAATCTTCGTATTCAAGTATCATCTTAATACTTTCACAAATTTCTTTTTCGTCGTCAATTATCAATACAGAGTTCATAAGTTTATAATAATAAATTGCATATTATGAATAATAAAAACCTGTGAAGGAAGTACAGATTTATTTCTCTTCAATATCCTTCCGAAAAATTGTCCAAGATTATTCGTCCTCATATCACGTGGGTCAGCAGCTGATTGAACCTTAAACTTCTGCTCAAAAGATTCCACAAAATAACCAATAAGATTTCCTAAATCAAAAATCTTAGAAATATATGAAATATAAGCACTTCCAAAGAAATGAGCCAGTTTATCTTTATCTCCATAATCTCCTGTCGGAGTATCTAAATATAATTCTTTTGGAAGATTCTGATTTTTTATGTGAAATACTGAATCGCCGGCTGAGGTAAGTGGATATTTCAATCTAATGTTTAATAGGGGAATTCTAATTGGAACTTTTCTGTAAGGTATAGCTGCAAACGTAAGAGCCAGAAGCGCTTCAGAATAATCGTAATTTTTGAAATGTACTGCACGAAGATAAATTGTATCTACAAGAGCCAGATCAGTATTGCTTTTTGAGAGATCTTTAAAATAATCTGATGCAATAAACTCTGAAATATAATTTACGCCTTTAGATAGTTTACTTTGCTGGGGAAAGATAGGTAACTGTAATGTAATTGAAATGATTAAGATAGGAATTGAAATTTTGCTGATCAGACTTAAAGACGGAAAGATTTTCACGTCTGTATTACCCCGGGATTAAACTTTGGTATGTTTGGGTTATTATTTGCAACATCAAGTGCCATAGAAATATATTCTCTCGTTTTTGCAGGATCAATTATTTCGTCAATCCAAAGGCGTGCTGCTGCGTATAGAGGTGTGCTTGCATTTTCGTATGACTGCATAATTTCATCAAGCAGTTTTTTCTTATCTGCTTCGGAAAACTCTTTCCCGCTTTTTTTAGCCTGTTTTAATTTTATATTTAGTAAAACATTAGATGCCTGCTGGCCGCCCATTACAGAAATTTTTGCATTTGGGTATGCGAAAATAAATCTTGGATCGTAAGCTTTTCCGCACATTGCATAATTACCAGCGCCAAAACTGTTCCCTACTATAATTGTAATTTTAGGGACTACAGAGTTTGCAACTGCATTCACCATCTTTGCACCGTCTTTAATTATTCCTCCGTGCTCAGCTCTGCTACCAACCATAAATCCCGTTACATCCTGCAGAAAAACGAGCGGAATTTTTTTCTGGTTACAGTTCATTATAAATCTGGCCGCCTTGTCTGCGCTATCGGAATAAATTACTCCACCGACCTGCATTTCGCCTGCACCCTTATCTGTTTCTGCTTTCACAACCCTACGCTGATTTGCAACAATACCCACAGCCCAACCATCAATTCTGGCATAAGCTGTAATTACTGTTTTACCGTAACCTGCTTTGTATTCATCAATTTCTGAATCATCAACTATTCTTGCAATTACATCGTACATATCGTAGGGTTTAATTGGATCTTCAGGCAACAAGCTATAAATTTCTTTTGTTGGAAATATCGGGTGACGGCTTTCGGTTCTATTGTATCCCGCTTTAAGATTATCACCTGTTTTAGTAGCTAAACTTTTTATTTGTGCGAGACATTCCTGGTCGCTTTTCATTATGTAATCAGTCACTCCCGAAATATTCGACTGTACTCTAGCACCACCTAAGCTTTCGTTATCAATTTCTTCACCAATTGCTGCTTTTACTAAATGTGAACCTGCAAGAAAAACCGAGCCTTCACCTTCGACGATTAGTGCTTCATCACTCATGATAGGCAGGTAAGCACCACCCGCGACGCAGGGCCCCATAATTGCAGCTATCTGTGGAATCCCCATTGAAGACATTACTGCATTATTTCTAAAAATTCTTCCAAAGTGTTCTTTATCAGGAAAGATCTGATCCTGGAGAGGGAGAAAAACACCGGCGCTATCCACCAGATAAATTATAGGAAGACGATTTTCAATTGAGATTTCCTGTGCTCTTAGATTCTTTTTTGCGGTAATAGGAAACCAGGCACCCGCTTTTACAGTAGCATCATTTGCAACGATAATGTGATGTTTATCACTGATTTTACCAATTCCATAAATTGTGCCTGAAGAAGGAGCACCTCCGTATTCTTCATACATTCCATAAGCTGCAAAAGTATTTAATTCGAAAAAGTCGTTTGGATCATCAAGAAGTGCTGCTATTCGTTCACGAGCTGTGAGTTTCCCTTTTGATTTGTGCTTTTCAATTGCTTTGTTGCCTCCACCGAGTTTTACTTTTTCTTTTTCAGCATCTAGTTTTCTTAAAAGGTTTTTATAATAATCTTCTCTTTTAAGAGTTGCATCATTTTCTTTGAGTGATTGTCCGATTTTTCGCATAAAATATTTTAGTCTTTCAATAAATTTCTGGCAATAACAATTCTTTGAATTTCAGAAGTTCCTTCACCTATGGTTAGAAGTTTTACGTCACGATAAAATTTTTCTACGGGATAATCTTTTATAAATCCATAGCCTCCGAATATTTGTACAGCCTCACTTGATGCTTTCTCTGCAATTTCACTTGCAAAAAGTTTTGCCATAGCTGCTTCTTTCGTATTCGGCTGTCCTTTGTCTTTCATTGCGGCAGCACGAAGTGTGAGTAATCTTGCGGCCTCAATATTCATTGACATATCAGCCAGTTTAAACTGTGTTGCCTGAAATTCAGATAGATATTTCCCGAATTGCTTCCTTTCATTAGAATATTTTACAGCAGCATCCAATGCTCCCTGGGCTAATCCTACGCTTACTGCTGCGATTGAAATTCTGCCTCCTTCAAGTATCTTCATCGCCTGAATGAAACCTTCGCCTTCTTCACCAATCAGATTTTCAGCAGGAACTTTACAATTTTCGAAAGTTAATTGAGTCGTATCACTTGCGCGCATTCCAAGTTTATTTTCTTTTTTACCAGTTATAAATCCTTCCATTCCTTTTTCAAGGATAAAAGCTGAGATTCCTTTCTTGCCTTTTGATTTGTCAGTTATAGCCATAATTACTGCAGTTTCACCTACAGTACCGTGAGTAATAAAAGTTTTGCTACCATTCAAATAATAATAATCGCCTTTTTTCTCTGCAGTAGTTCTCAAACTTCCTGCATCGCTGCC
>CAZQQD010000014.1:0-42275 GCA_964595355.1 uncultured Ignavibacteriaceae bacterium
ATTAATCCTCTTCGTATGCTATTTCGCCGTGAAGAGATGCATCCATTCCGGCTTCTTCCTCTGCTTTTGTAACCTTTACAGGAGTAATAAAATTAATGACTTTCAACATAATGTAGGTAAAAATAAAACAGTATGCGCCAATAGCCAGAACAGCAACTGCTTCTTTAATCAGGAATTGCCATGATCCGCCGATAAATAATCCATCAACAGTAACCATTGGATTAACCGCTTTGGAAGCAAAGAGGCCAAGCATAATAATACCTATAGTACCTCCTACACCATGGACACCCCAGACGTCCAGTGCATCATCCCAGTGAAGTTTATTTTTTAATGCTACCGCATAGTAACACACAATACCTGCAATGATTCCGATTAATGCAGCATCTCCTGTAGTAATGAAACCTGCCGCCGGTGTTATTGTAGCGAGGCCTGCAACTGAACCTGTCAGCAGCCCGACAAACTTTGGTTTCTTTTCGAGTACCCAGGCCAAAAACAACCAGGTTATTGCAGCAAAAGAAGCAGCAACGTCTGTGTTTAAAAATGCTGTTGCAGTAATTGTATCGACTCTCAATTCGCTGCCTGCATTAAATCCGTACCATCCGAACCAAAGCAACCCTGTTCCAAGAGCAACAAGCGGAATGCTGTGCGGGCCTCTTTCTTTAACATTTCTCTTGCCCACGTATAGCACTGAAGCTAAAGCTGCCATGCCTGCACTAGCGTGTACAACAATTCCTCCGGCAAAATCCAGAACTCCCCATTGAGCCAGTAATCCGCCACCCCAAATCATATGAACCAGCGGGAAGTAGACACATATCAGCCAAAGTGTTAAAAATATCATATAAGCGGGGAAGCGCACCCTGTTTGCAAATGCGCCCGTAATTAAAGCGGGAGTAATGATTGCAAACATCATTTGATATGCTACAAAAACATAAAGCGGAATTTGATTATTACCAAAAAAAGCTGTGTTTAAACTTGTTCCGGATAAAAAGGCCATATTAAGGTTGCCGATTATTGCACCTTGCCCTCCGCTGAAGCATAGGGAATAACCAAACGCAAACCACAGAACTGTTGTCCAGCCAAGTGAAACGAAGCTTTGTATCATTATGCCGAGAACATTTTTTCTTCCGACGAGTCCGCCGTAAAAGAAAGCCAGGCCGGGTGTCATTAGCATGACGAGACTGGTTGCTATCAGCATAAAGCCTGTACTACCGGTATTAAACATTTTTTACCTCCGAATTTTTATTTTTTATATAGAAACTCCCAAAACAAAAAATACCAATCCACTATTAGGATTCACGATATAACTGAAATAAATCGGCAATGAATAGTTGTCGGTTATCTTTATAGATTTTGAAACTTTAAACCCTGTATTGATGACACTGAATTTATCGGTTCCGTAGTAGTCCGGATTATCCAGACTCCCTTTTGCTGCACCTATAAACACATCGACGTCGAATTCATTAAGAGTAGTGGTATAATCTGCCTGGAAGTAAGTGTTTCTTCCTTTGTCATTATAGACATTTACGTATCCTGCGAGACTTAGTGGAAATGATTCTCCACCAGTAATAATTAACCCTGCCTCAATAGTATGTGCGCCCGGTCCATCCGGGTTGTCATAATTATTATAATTGCTGAATTTCTTCCCGTTATTGGGGAAAAAATAATCCGTGAATATTGCCGTGATATTTACATCACTTGTATTAACAAAAGATAAACTCATCCAGGTATCAAGTTCGGATTGTAACGCATAATCTTTATCGGTTGAATTAAGATGGCTTAAACCGTATGATCCCCACGCTCCCAGTTTAAAATCTGCATAGTTGAACGTGATGTAAGGTTGAATGTTTACCTGATCATTAACATCTGAGCCGCGCCAGATATACCGGCTGACAATGTCCCCTCCGGCATCCAGTGATAGATGTTGTGCCAACATAGGTTGGGCAATTATTACTGTCATTATTAACATAAATAAAAATGACAGGATTCGTTTTCTCTTCATATATTCCCCGATATTTTAAAGAATAAGAAAAACTAATATTCCAAACTTTGAAAATAAAATTGAGGATTAACAGCTTTTTGCAACAAGCGCGACATATTTGTCTTAAACGATTAAAAGGTTTTTTATGCAATGAGTTCTTATTTTTAGAATGACTTATTTTGCTCTGTTGGCAGAATAAGATATTCTGAATTGTTCATGAAGTGATTTCTTGAAGAAAATTTTAGTTATACAGAATAATGAAATTGAAACAAAAAGAATTGACTCAATTCTTCCCTGTGATGAATTTGAGATATTCTACTCTCATAATTTGAAAGATGGCCTCGAAATTTCCCTTCATTATTTACCTGATTTGATCATACTTTGTATAAGTGATGATAAGGAAATTGTTGACTCATTGACCTGCATAAACGATGAAGAAAGGACCTCTTCGATTCCTTCGATAGTTATTTCTGAAAATAATTCATTTGAACAAATGCGTAAAGTAATGGAACTCGGCGCAGATGATTATCTTCCAATGAAGCTAATAGAGAAATCTCTTCTTATTTCTGTAAATAAAAGGTTTGATAAATTTTTAAAACTAAAAGAGTTGATCAGTAATCAGATTAATACCTTCGAAGATGGAAAAGGAAATTTAAAAAGGGATGACCATATACTTGTAAAAATAGGTAACAGGTTAAAATTTGTAAAATTTACTGACATCATTTGCGTTGTTGCAATGAAGGAATATAGTAAGTTAACCACAAAGGATGATTGCAAAATTATAGTCAGGAAGTCGTTAAAAAACTGGATATCAGTTCTACCGGCCAAATCTTTTTTGCAGATACACCGGGCAACTATTATTAATATTGATTACATAGATAAAATTGTTAAAACAAACGATCGCACATATACAGTTCACCTTAAATATATTTCAGAAACTTTTGATTTCAGCCAACGATATGCAAATATTATGCGCCACACTTTCCCTACATAATTTAGCTAAGTCTGTTCTGGTAACTGAGTTGCAGCTTTGAAATATTATTTTGTAGTCAGTTTACTAGGCTTGTTGACGTGAAAAGTTTAAGAAGTTTGAGTGGTAGAGAAGAATAGTCAAAAGATGTTATCTCAGGCCTAGAGTAACTCGGCCTTTGTTAAAATGGCTTTTAGATCTTTGATTTCATTTTCGCTTAACATATTCAATGGTGAGCGTGGTTCGCCCCCAAAATAGCCGAGAATATCCATTGAAGATTTTAATCCTGCTACACCATATTTACCTGTTATTGCTTTATTAACCGGGATCATTTTAGCCTGCAATTCACGTGCTTGTTTAAGCTTACCTTCATTAAACAGATTAAAAATTTCTATGCACTCATTAGGTGCTATATTGGCAAGAGCCAGTACTCCGCCTGCAGCTCCTGCACATAAGCCCGTATATAAAATAGAAGCAGTGCCTACAAGAGTTACAAAATCATCTGAGGAATTGTTAATAATTTCTGAAAGGTGTGCAACGTTCTCAGAGCTGTTTTTTAATCCTATTATATTTTTATGTTCGGAAAGCTTTGCAGCAGACGCAGCCTCAATGTTTACTCCAGTAAACTTTGGCACATTATAAATTATGAGGGGAATATCAATTTTATCAGCGACTTCAGTAAAATATTTCACAAATGAATTTGAATTCATTTTTTCTTTAAAGAAAGAGGGAGTTAGTACCAGCGCATAATCAGCGCCTTTTTCGGCTGCTTCATTTGTAAGTGAAATTGTCTCCTTTATTGAATCGGATCCCGTTCCAGCTATTAAAATTTTTCCTTTATCTGAATTCTTTTTAACATTTTCAATCAGCTTCAATTTTTCGTCTCTTGTCAGAAAAGCGCTTTCTCCGTTCGAGCCCATCACAACATAGCCAGCCAAATCGGTTTTATTCCACCGGGAAATATTTTCAGTAAGTTTGTCAAAGGCTATTTCGTCATTAACAAACGGTGTGGTAATTGGAGGGAAAATTCCTTTTAGCATATTTAGTACTTAATCTGAGAAAATATTTTTTAGTACAAATGTAACATTAGCGGGTCTTTCCGCTAACCTTCTTACGTACCATGGATACCATGCAGAGCCATAGCTGATTAATACTCTAACTTTATAACCTTCTTTTGCAAGTCTCTGCTGTTCGCTGGTTTTTATTCCGTATAACATATGGAATTCATACTTACTTTTATCAAGTTCCAGTGATTCAGCGTATTTATTTATTGCATTAATCAATATTAAATCGTGTGTGCCAAATACAACTCTCATCCCTCCTTCTTTAACCTTGGTCAACATTTTTTGTGAAAGGTCAAGGTAATTTTCATCAACCCTGAACTTATCTTTTAACGCTATTTCGGGCTGTTCTTTATAAGCTCCTTTTACCAATCTTATCTCAGGATTTAGCTCCATTAAATTATTCAGGTCCTGGTGGGTGCTAAATAAATATGATTGTAAACATAGACCTACATTTGATTCTTCTCTTTTGATCTTTTTATAAAACTCCAGAGTCTTTTGAGTGTAAGCGCTTCCTTCCATATCTATCCATACTGTATTTTTTAGAAGGCTTTTTGCTTTCAGCACTATTTCCTTAAAATTTTTGTAGGTTTGCTCTTCTGAAAGGTCAAATCCGAGCTGTGTTAGTTTTAGTGAAACTTCGACATCAATTTTTTCTTTAGCAATCTTTTCTATCATTCCAATGTAATGATTCTTTACTTCGTCTGCCTCTGAAAGATTCACCAGATTTTCCCCTAGGTGAGTAAAAACAGTCGGGATGCTGTCTTTCTGTAATTTCTTTGTAGCCTCTACTGCATCTTCAAGTCTTTCGCCCGGCATAAATCTTTTTAATGCCTTTTGAACGAATTTAAGCCTAGGAACTTTTTCTTTTAACGTAGGATTTGCAGAAGCCCAGAGCAGAACGTTTCTCATTACTCCCATTTATTTTTCTCCTTTAAAGAACTTACAACCAGTATAAAATTTTTAATGCAAAAAACTAAAAAGCTATTATTAAAAATTACGGAAAATTATTTTCGCATTGAAGCAAGCTTTTCGACTTCTTTAACAGTTTTCGGGATTGGTTTACCAAGCACTTTGCAGCCTTTCTCGGTTACAACTATATCATCTTCGATTCTTATTCCACCGAATTTTTTATGCTTAATAACTTTATCGTAGTTTATAAACTCTTTAAATTTCTTTTCCTTTTTCCATATATCTATTAATTCAGGAATAAAATAAATTCCCGGTTCAACTGTAAGCACAACACCCGGTTCCATTATCTTTCCAAACCTTAAATAAGCCAGGCCAAATTGATCACTTCTTTTTGTTTTATTATCGTAGCCGGTATGCCCTTCACCTAAATTTTCCATATCATGAACGTCCAGGCCCATTAGATGCCCGAGTCCATGAGGGAAGAACAAAGCGTGGGCGCCTTTACGTACTGCCTCATCAACATCGCCTTTCATAAATCCGAGTGCTTTAAATCTCTCGACAAGAACTCTTGCGGACTCGAGATGAACCGAACGATATGTAATTCCCGGCTTTATCGATTTTATAGCTATTAATTGCATATCAAGAACTATCTGGTAAATTTCTTTTTGAATTTTTGTGAACTTACCACTGACAGGAAAGGTTCTGGTAATATCGCTAGCGTAATGCATTGCCGTTTCGGCACCGGAATCATTTACGACAATATCCCCGGCCTTTAATTTGTTTCCCTGAAAGTGGTTATGAAGTGTCTGCCCGTTTCTTGAAAAAATGGTCGGGAAAGATAACCTTCCTCCCCTTGCAATTGCTATTCCTTCCATCACTCCAGCAATTTCTCTTTCATTTTTTCCGGGTCTTGCTAATTTCATTGCAGTGGTTTGCATTTCGTAGGCAGCATCGAGTGCCTTTACAATCTCTTTTATTTCTTCAGGAGCTTTTTTTACTCTTTGCTCTGCAACTGCCATAATTAATTTTTCAGATGAATATTCCTTCATTCTTTTTGGATGAATGCCTAGCAGATGTTCTATCTTTAAGATATTAAAAGCACGGTACTGTGGAAGATAATGTACCTGACGTCCCTGTGCCAGAACATTTTTGATCAGCTTTTCCATTTCTTTAAGTGAGGCTGTATTTTTTACGCCGACTTCTTTAGCTCTCTCTGAAATTGTTGGCTGAGGTCCCATCCATACTATTTCGTCTATACCTATATCATTTCCAAAAATATATTCTTTATTTTCGTCAACATCTATTGCGGCAGCCAGGCCGGGATGATCTATTCCAAAATAATAAAGGAACGTGCTGTCCTGTCTGAATGCATATTGATTATCCGTATAATTCATCGGTGCTTCTTCGTTTCCCAATAAAATTATAAAGCCGGAACCAACAGATTTCTTTAATATCTTTCTTCTCTGAATGTATATTTTAGCGTCGAACATTATTTACCTCACAGTATTTATGGACGAATCTATTTTCAATAATTGTAACTTAAAGATTTCTTAATTTAGTATCCAATTTTAAGTGATGGGGAGAATAAACTTTATTCTTCATCCTTATAAATAATATTGTATTTATTTATTAAGCGATGAATTGAACGCCTGTCAAGCCCGCAGTTTTCTGCTGTTTTTGTAATATTACCTTTGTTGAGCTTTAAATGATAAGTCAGATATTCAAGTTCAAATTTCTCAATAATTTTATCTTTAGCCTCTTTATAGTTTGGAGTCAAGAATTCATCATTGAGTTTTTTATTCTTTGAGCCCAGTTCAAGCGGCAGGTTATTCCTCTGGATGATTGGAGACGAACTCAGAAAGAAGGCCCTGTTGATGATGTTCTGCAATTCTCTTACGTTTCCCGGCCAACTATAATTTTTTAATATTTCTTCAGCATCGTTTGAAAATCTTTTTAGTTCAGTGTCTTCCATAGAACATAAATTTGAAATGAAGTGATTGGCAAGAGGCATAATATCATCCGGTCTCTCACGAAGAGGGGGAATTTCGATCTGGATAGTGTTTAACCTGTAATAGAGATCTTCCCTGAATTTATTATCTGCAACAAGATTGGCGAGGTTTTTATTTGTTGCAGCAATAATTCTGACATTTATTTCAATTTCCTCTTTACCGCCGACCCTCCTGATTTTTTTATCTTCAAGCATTCTTAATAATTTTACCTGTAGATTCTGGCTCATATCACCAATCTCATCGAAGAAGAAAGTTCCGTGATTTGCAAACTCTAAAAGCCCCGGTTTCGTTTTAACCGCACCTGTAAAAGCTCCTCTTTCGTGGCCGAACAACTCACTTTCAAACAGATATTCCGGTAAAGCCCCGCAATTAACGGGCACAAATGGATTTCCATTTCTTTTGCTCTGATCGTGAATAGCGCGGGCAATCAATTCTTTTCCCGTTCCGCTTTCCCCTGTGATCAATATATTGAAATTTCCTGGAGCCACTTTTTTAACGAGTTTTATTACTTCTTCTATTTCCTGACTTTTGTAAATGAAACCGGAAATCTTTTCAAGTTTGCCTTCAGACTTGGGTGAGTTTTCCCGTACTTTTTCTAAGGCCCTGTCTATAGAATCAAATAAAATCTTAGATGTAAAAGGTTTTTCAATGAAATCAAAAGCGCCCTCTTTTATTGCCTCAACGCTGGCCTCAATTGTTCCGTAACCTGAAATAATAATTACTATTGCAAAGGGGAACTTTTTTACAGCTTCTTTCAAAATATGAATGCCGGAAACTTCTTTCATTTTAAGATCTGTAATGATTACATCATAGCTTTTTGTTTTTACCATTTCCAGCGCTTTTACAGAATTATCTAATAATTCAATTTCAAAATCTTTTCTGTAGGAAAGAATCTTTTCGAGACTGCTCAACATTTCGGGTTCGTCATCGATAACTAATATTTTTTTCATACGTTTTAGCCTTTAAATGTAATTGTAAAAGTGGTTCCCGATCCCGGCATACTATCACAGAAAATTTCTGCATAATGATTATCGCAAATTTTTTTCACAATATATAAACCAAGTCCGGTACCTCTTTCAATATTCTTTGTCGTGAAAAATGGCTGAAATATATGACTCTTTACAGAGGGTTCTATCCCGCTGCCATTGTCACTAATTGTAAATAATATCTTACCGTTGTCTTGTTCATCAATAGCTATATCAATTTTGCCTTCGTTCTCGACGGCATCAACTGCATTTGTAACTAAATTCATTATTGCCTGTTCAATGTCAAGCTGGTCTCCGGTAATTATCACTTCGCTATCAGGCATTTTTTGGGTGACTGTTATTTTGTTCTTTGTTATTAATGGATTCAGAATATTCAGACAATCACGCACTGTGCTTACCAGGTCTATCTTTTGATTCAGCTTTGGATATTTTTTGCTGTGTCTTAAAATATTACCTGTAATTTTTGATACCTGGGTTGACTGATAGAGAATTGCATTAAGGTCATCAGAATATTCTTTGATTTTTTTATCAGATGTTGTTTCCAGGTTTAGGTAATCTGCCCTCGACATAATAATTGCTGTGTGGTTGTTGATGTCGTGTGCCATTTCTGCTGTCAACTCGCCGAGTGTTACCAGCCTGTCTGCTCTTTGCAGTTGTTCTGCGTGCAGTTCTTCAATTTTTGTTTTTGATTCTTTTAATTTGTTAACCATACTGTTAAAATGAGTATGAAGCACACCAAACTCATCAGTTCTTTTTTGAGACAAAGCAACGTCAAGAGTACCTTCTTTAACTTTATTAAGAGCGCTTATAAATTTTGATAACGGTTTATTGATCAGCTTGTTAAAGATAGCGTAAAATGCAAGTGTCAATAATATTATTATTGCAACACTGATCATCACAATTGTTAAAGTACCTTCGTAGAATTTATCCTCTGCGTCCTTCAGGTTTGTCTCTACATCAAGGTATGCAATAACGTTTCCATTGCCATGACAACCTTTACATTGTTCAGCATTTAAAATTGGTTCCGTTGCCGAATAGATATAGTTATTTGGTGAGGGAGTAATTGTTCTTTTTTTTATTTCGTTTATATTAACGTGACTCGGAGATATTTCGGAAATATTTTTATTCTTTTCATTAAGATTTGATGCAAAATTTATTATTCCGTCAGGATTTATAAGCCTGATATGATCTATATGGTCATTCTTTGAAAGTTCATTGAGTATTCGCTGTATATTTTTGGATTTACTCATCATCATTTCGTTGTTTAGCCCGTCTCTGAAAATATCGAGAGTAGTCGAAAGCATTAATGCAGTCTGCTTATGAAAATTTTCTCTTAATTGATTGATGATAAGTACATTCCCGATAACAACACCAGCTATAATAATAGTAATAGCGAGAAAAGTAAATTTGCTTCTAATGGTTCTGAACATTACAGGATCTGTTTTAATGATTTGTAAAACATTCTTTAATCCCCCAATCCCCTTTTATTTAGAAAAGTAAAATCTTTACAACTTCAATTTAAAATTAGTTAAAAATATGGCAAAAAACTATGTAACCAAATGTAGTCTCACCAATGTCGCACTGTGACTTTTAAATCACAATAATAACTTAAAAGTCCATTTGTCCTAATCATAAGTGTAGATAAAATCTTACAATTCAGCATTTAATTCAAGTTTTTAATCAACATTAATAATAACCCAGAGCAAAATCAAATGGCACATTGATTGATTAAGAATTGCTATGAAAATATTAGTTATATCTGGGGATATTAAGCTAATAGACCAAATAAAAAAAACTGATATGTTTTCTGCAGAAAGTATTGTTGTATATAATGAAAGTAGCGATCCCCTCGATGTTATGTCTTTTGCAATTCATAATCATCCTTCCCTGATGATAATGGATGATGATTTCCTTCGCCCAGTATCGGGAAGAATAATCAGCTCGATAAAAAATGTTTTACATAAGGTTTCGATAATATTTGTTACTTCTGATGAAAGCTACGAACTGGGAAGAGAGATAAGTCCGCTCGGAATACAATATTACGCAATAAAACCCGTTGATATTAATGATATGAAAGATCTGATAGCATCTTTAACAAAAGTAAAAGTATCTGAATAATAAAATATGTTATTTCCATAAACCATAAACTAAAGGACACGTAAAATGAAAAAAATGTTTCTATTTATTACTTCATTCATATTATGTGCGACTATTGGTTACGCTCAAACCTTAACGGTTAGTACCTATGGTGTATCACCAAGGACTTCTGAAGAGGATACTGTTGCACATTATTTTGATAGAACCTATACCGGTTTGCAAAATGTTGGTAACGAAACAAAGGTATTTCTTGAAGTTACCAAATCTACTGCATTAACAGCACCTGTATGGATGTTTGCTAATAAACCGGCTCTTTCGGTAGTTACATTCGGTACAACAAATGATCTTGACACTTCTCACCAGGTTATTTCTTTTATCCCTGATAAAGTCGGAACATACATTATAGTTGTAACTGATGGTGCTTTAGCCGATACAATCACAATTAACTCGTCTCTTTTTGTTGGAATAGAAAAAGGGGCTTGCTATGTTTGTCATAACGGCGCTTTTACACCTGTGGGAGTTCCTCTATATTCCAAATGGCAAAACACCGGGCACGCAACAATGTTACAGCGTGGTTTGGATGGATTAGCAAGCGATCATTATAGCGAAGCCTGCATTAGTTGCCATACGACCGGATATGATACTCTTGCAACCAACGGTGGGTTTGATGATTATCCGTTTGTTTTTCCGGATACATTATTCCCGGGTATGTATGATTCAATGAAAGCTGTTTACCCTGAAGCTATGGCTTTGGCTAATATCCAGTGCGAAAGCTGTCATGGACCAGGTAATAATCACTATGGAGCAACTGTTGATAAAAAAATTGATAAATCATTATCACCTGATGTATGTGCTTATTGCCATGACGAAGGTACACACCACTTCTTCCCGACACAGTATAATGCTTCAGTGCATGCAAATCCAACTACACTTGCAAGAGGCAGTAGTGCAAGCTGTGCACCGTGTCATAGCGGTTCAGGATTTGTTGAGTGGATCAAGGGTGGAAAAAATGCTTTAACCACAGCGCCACCTGTAGCAAAAATTTCATGTGCAGTTTGCCACGATCCTCACGATGCTACAAATCTTTACCAGTTAAGGTCACTTAGCGTTACTTTTGAAAATGGTGTAACCTTATCAAACATAGGAACAGGTGCTCTTTGTATGAACTGCCATCATGCTGAAAGAGACGCTGTACCCTATACAGATGATTATTTGAATAATTTGTCTCATTATGGTCCGCATCACGGTCCACAAGGTGATATGATTGTTGGCACTAACGCAATAGATTTCGGTTGGAAGTTCCCAACCTCTCCGCATTTGCAGGCAGCAGGTGGATGTGTTGGTTGCCATATGTCTACAGCAGGTGCTAATGCAGATGGTTCCATACAGCAATTTGGTTCACATTCATTAAATATGGTAGACCCTGCTACTGGAAATGACAATGTTGCAGCCTGTGCACCTTGTCATGGTGATATAGGAACAAAATTTTCTGATAAGAAATTTTATGTAAATGGTAATGCAGATCTGGATGGAAACGGAGTAGCAGAAGGACTTCAGATTGAAATTCAGGGACTATTAGACAGAGTAGCTATGTTATTGCCTCCTCTCGGAAGTACGGACGTAGAAGTAGATTCTTCTTACACTTTACTACAGGCCCAGGCAGCTTACAATTGGGACTTTGTAGAAGAGGACAGAAGTTTAGGAATTCATAATCCTCAGTATGCTTATACTCTGTTAGCAGTATCATTACAAAAACTGGATCCGACAACGGGTATTAAACTTATTGATAATACTGTTCCTAATACTTATTCACTTGGACAGAATTATCCAAACCCATTCAATCCGACAACTACCATTAAATATACAATTCCTAAAGCAGGTAGTGTTAAAATAGAAGTATATGATATTACAGGAAGACTGGTAACCACTTTGGTTAATGCTAATCAGGCAACAGGTACATATTCAGTTGTTTGGAATGGAAGAAATTCTGCCGGTCAATCTGTTGGATCGGGTGTTTATCTTTACAGGATTCAGGCAAATGATTTTGTTTCTGTAAGGAAAATGGTAATGCTCAAGTAAGAAATATAAAACGCATGCACCTGTCTTTATACCGGCAGGTGCGTTGCTTAATGAGTTTAGGTGTGCTTAAAATGCTTCACGCACCTGAAATAAGTAAACTATAGTAACAGTCTGAAGCAATAGGGGGAAAGGGGGAGTAAGAAATAGATCGTTGAAGATTTAGCCGATAGCATATTTCTTAAAACGCCCTGTTCAAAGTGGCTGAGACCCCTCCACTAGAACAGGGCTTATTTATTTTAAACAGAAAAGTTTTTATTATTGAGGTAGATATACAAAAATTTACTCATTATTATGTCTATAACTTAACTCGGAATCAGCTATGAATACAATAATTATGGAAGCAATACAGGATTTCTATCCTGATGATGTAAGCCACTGTTACGGATGCGGAAAATTAAATGAGATGGGCTATCAGTTAAAAAGTTATGCTGTGGGGGAAGAAACAATGGCAAGATTTACACCCAAGGAATACCATACAGCCACTCCGGGATTTGTTTATGGGGGTTTACTGGCATCCCTTGTAGATTGCCACGGTACCGGAACCGCAGCTATTGCAACCTATAAAAATGAAGACAGACCTTTTGGTTCAGAACCCAAATTAAGGTTTGTAACAGCCTCATTGAAAGTCGATTATTTAAAACCAACACCTCTTGGGCAGGAACTTCTGATTAATGGGAAAGTTAAAGAAATTAAAGGTAAAAAAGTTGTATCAGAAATTACGATATCAGTTAATGAAGTTATTACTGTAAGAGGTGAGGTTGTAGCTGTTCAAATGCCGGAAAGTATGGGCAAAAAATAATTCTAAACAATTAGAATAGAATTATTTTGCAATGTATTTTGATAATAGATAATAACAGAGCATTAGCTTTAAGCATTCTCAATTTAATGCCTATAAATACCTTTTTTTGCTTTTCCTATCTAAGCAGCTCCTCCTCGTAAATATTTATAAAATAGTGACTTGAAAATTATTTCCAATTGGGATATAATTTTAGCTAGTATGTATTATGGATAAGTTGAAGAGGTTAAAAACAAAATGAAAAGACAATATGGTTATTTTTTTGTTGCAATAGTTATTGCACTATTTTTTACGGGCAACCTGTATGGTCAGGATTATTTTGGTAGGAATAAAGTACAGTATCAGAATTTTGACTTTAAAGTTTTAAAGACAAAAAACTTTAAAATTTATTATTACCCTGAAGAAAAGAATGCAACATACGATGCTGCTGAAATGCTCGAGAGATGGAGAAGCAGGTATACAAAACTGTTTGGTGATTCACTTCAGAAAGAACAACCTGTAGTGCTTTATGCCAACCATGCTGATTTTGAACAGACCAACGTTGTAGAGGGATTTTTATCTCAGGGTACAGGTGGTGTTACAGAAGGATTAAAGAACAGGATTACACTTCCTTTTGCTGGCAATTATGCAGATAATAACCACGTTCTGGGGCACGAGCTTGTGCATGCTTTTCAATATGATATTATGCGTTCTATAAAAGGAGGATTAAAAAACGCCCAAGCAATTCCGCTCTGGTTTATAGAGGGTATGGCTGAGTATCTTTCAATCGGTAGAAAAGATGCACTCACATCAATGTGGTTGAGGGACGCTGTTTTAAATAATGACGTTCCTTCAATTGATGATGTAGGAAAGGATCCAAAATATTTTCCATATCGATATGGTGAGGCGATCTGGTCGTATATTGGCAGCAGATGGGGAGATGAAACAATACCAGCGTTATTGGATACTGTAGTAAGAAGCGGATGGGACGGGGCTTTCAAAAAAGTAATCGGTATATCTCTTGATTCTCTGTCCGATGATTGGAGGAAGAATGTAATTTCGGCATACAATGAAGAGATAAAAGGAAGAACCAATCCGGATAGTTTAGGGGAACAAATAACTACAGAAAAAGATGCTATAAATCTTGCGCCTGTAATCAGTCCTGATGGAAAATTTATCGCAGTATTTGCAAGACACGATCTGTTTACTCTTGATCTTTATTTGATAGACGCCCATACAGGTGAGGTTTATAAAAAATTAGTTAGTTCTAATAGCGATGCTCATTTTGATGATCTTCAGTTCATAAATTCTTCCGGAAGCTGGTCACCTGATGGAAAACTTTTTGCATTTGTTGTAACTAAAGACGGGGATAATGCGGTTTCAATTGTAAATGTGGCGACAGGTGATATACAGGATACTTTTACATTAAAGAATGTCGACGGTATTTTCCATCTTGCCTGGTCACCCGACGGAAATCAACTTGCTGTTTCCGGAACATCAGGTGGAATAAATAATTTATACCTGTATAATTTCGACAACAAGAAGGTGAAACAATTAACAAGCGATAAATATGCTGAACTTCAACCGGCATGGTCGCCTGACGGAGAAACAATTGCATTCGTGACGGATCAGGGAGGAACAACAGATCTGGGTAAGTATGTTTTCGGGCCTATGCATATAGGATTACTAAATATGAAAACGAATGCAATCCGATACATCTTTATGGGTAAGGGAATTAAATTAATTAATCCACAATTTTCTCCGGACGGAAAAAGTATCTATTTAATTGCAGATCCCGATGGCTGCAGTAATGTATACAGATATTCATTTGACAATAGTGAATTTTACAGGGTGACAAATGTAGCAACTGGTGTGAGTGGTTTAACTGAATTGTCTCCTGCAATTTCAGTGTCTCAAAAAACCGGTCGACTTATATTAGATGTCTTTAATAATACATACTTTAATATACGCGGGCTCAATGAGGAAGAAGCACAGGGTAAAAAATATAAATCGAGTGAAAAAGAATTTGAAAATGTAGTATCACTTCCTCTTAAAAATAAATCTGATGAAGGAATAATTGAACATTATCTGAATGACGAAACCACGGGATTTATTGCGGAGAATGAATTTAAGAAAAGCGATTATGAACCTGCTCTTAAGCTTTATGATATTGGGCAAGCATCTATTGGAGTAGGTACCGACAGATACGGAACATATGTAGGCGGCGCGGTAAGTATGTTGTTTAGCGACATGCTTGGCAATCATGTTGTGAGTGCTGTAGTGCAGGCAAACGGTGAATTTAAAGATATCGGAGGACAAGCGGTTTATTTTAACCGTAAAAACAGAATTAATTGGGGAGCATCAATAGGACATATACCATATCTCTCAGGTTTTTTTGGCCAGAAGCTGGATACCGTTACAATACAGGGTCAACAATATTATGCAAACGATTTTATTTTTTATAAGCAAAGAGTTTTCAATAATCAGCTTCTTTTGCTGGGAGCGTATCCGTTATCAACAAATAGACGTTTAGAATTTGGAATTGGTTATCAGAGAATAGGTTTTGATCTGGAGGCTGATCATACTGTTACTGTTGGTAATAGTATAGTAGATTATTATACTGAAAGTCTTGATTCTCCTCCTGCAATTAATCTTTTTCAAACCGATCTTGCTTACGTAGGTGATTACTCTTTTATGGGATTTACTTCACCGGTTGATGGTAGTCGCTACCGTTTTGAGGTTCAGCCAAGCATTGGTTCACTTGATTTTGTTTCTGTAACAGCAGACTACAGAAAGTATTTTTTCTTTTCTCCTTTCACTCTTGCATTCAGGGCACTTCATTTTGGCAGGTATGGCGGTGATTCTGAAAGTAATCGGCTTTCACAATTATCTATTGGCTACCAAACTCTTGTAAGAGGCTATGATTTGAACTCTTTTGACCAATCGGAATGCAGTGGGACAGGTTTAAATGGCTGTCCTGTCTTTGATAGATTACTGGGTACAAGGTTAGCTGTTTTTAATATGGAATTCAGAATACCTTTATTTGGAAACGAGCAGTTTGGTCTTGTAAATTTCCCTTATTTGCCGACTGAATTATCATTGTTTGTTGATGGTGGGGTTGCCTGGTCACAGAATAGTCAGCCTGAATTGAAATTTGATTCGAGATCAAATCAAAGAATACCCGTTTTTTCTGCCGGGATTGCCGCAAGGTTTAATATTTTAGGGTATATTGTCGGACAGGTTTACTATGCAGATGCCTTTCAAAGACCGGATAATAGGTTTCAATTCGGTTTTGTGATCTCCCCCGGATGGTAAAATTTAATTGTAGCATTTAATTAAAAAATTATTATCTTGATTGTACAATAGTACACGCCCCTCAATTATAGTGAAATGTGTTAACAATAGGAAATTTAATAATTTTTTATTTGGAGACTGCGATGAGAACTGTAAGAGAAATATTATTAAACAAGGGAAACCGGATATGGACAATATCACCTGATTCCACTGTGTATAAAGCATTAATCGTTATGGCTGATAAAAGTATAGGAGCTCTTTTAGTTGTTGATAAACAGGGAAATCCTGTTGGGGTTATGTCTGAGAGAGATTATGCCCGGAAAGTTATACTGGTTGGTAAGAGTTCCAAAGATACATTGGTGAAGGAAATAATGTCCTCCAAAGTTATTTATATAACACCCGACAGAAGCCCGGAAGAGTGTCTTGCCTTAATGACTGATAAAAGAATAAGACATTTGCCTGTTCTCGATAACGGTAAACTTACAGGCTTCATTTCTATAGGGGACGTTGTAAAGGCTGTGCTTGATGAAAAAGAATTTACGATTGGTCAGCTTGTACAATATATTAAAGATACACCACACCTTGCAACGATAAGATAATTATTGTTCTGGGTTGATTTTACCTATTTTACTTTCTGTGCGCTCCTAACCTAGGCAAACAACACAATATTTATACTATTGAACATTTATTGTTACAGGTTGGATATCAGATAATAATAATTTTGTTATCTTTCATAGCCAATTTTTTAATTTCTCATTAGTAAAACTATATTTTCATAATTTATGGAAAACAAGCACTCAGATCTATCTTCATTAAAAATAGATCGATCTTCAAATACAAATAATTCGGGTAATAATTCAAATCTTATAAAGACTATAGTGGCCATTGTAGTAATTATCATTATTGGAGTACTGGCCTATTTCGGTTTTAATTCACTTTTAGCTAAAGGCGTAGAAGCAAAAATTGTCTCGGTTACAAAAATTTCACCTTCTGAGTCAAGTGCTGTACTCACCGCAAGCGGCTATGTTGTTGCTCAAAGAAAGGCTTCCGTAGCATCGAAAGCAACGGGGAGATTGGTTTATCTTGGAGTTGTTGAAGGCGATGTTGTTAAGAAAGGACAAATAATTGCACGACTGGAAGACGATGACGTTAAAGCTGTACTTGCACAGGCTAAAGCAAACCTTGAACTGAATAAATCGACTCTACAGGATACAAAAAATAATTACGAAAGACAGGAAAAGTTGTATAAAATGGGTGGGACTACAAAAATGGAGCTCGATGCTGCCGAAGCTGCATATAAAAAGAATCTTGCTGCCATTGATGTTGCCAAGGCGCAGGTTCAGACTGAAGAAGTTGCCCTTGAAAATACTTTGATACGTGCACCCTTTGATGGAACTGTACTAACAAAAGACGCTGATGTAGGAGAGATAGTTTCTCCGCTCGGTGCCAGTTCAACCTCCAGAGCAGCTGTTGTAACCATCGCTGATATGTCATCTTTACAAGTGGAAGCTGACGTTTCGGAATCAAACATTCAGAGAATAAAACAGGATCAGTATTGCGAAATAACCCTTGATGCTTATCAAGATGTCAGATATCCGGGTTATGTTGCTAAGATTGTACCGACTGCAGACAGATCAAAAGCGACTGTTATGGTAAAGATAGCTTTTAGAAAATATGATAAAAAAGTTTTGCCCGAAATGAGTGCGAAGGTTTTATTCCTGGATACAACCAATGTTAAAAGTAATATCGATGAAAAACCTTTCCTGGCTGTTCCCTATTCTGCAATTGTCAAAGAGAATGGGAAAAGTTTTGTCTTTAAAGTCTCTGATAATAAAGCTGTTGAAGTAGAAGTAAAAACAGGCAGGGAAGCTGGCAATTACACTGAGATACTTTCCGGTATTGAAGAGGGTGATAAAGTAATTGAGAAACCCACAGATGAAATTAAGGATGGAACTGAAATAAAAGTTTTATAAAAATAATTAATGGTGAGGGAAAGTCTATGCCTCCGATTATAGAAGTACAAAATGTTTCAAAATCATATACACGCGATAAGTTTACTATTCCGGTATTAAACAATATAAATATTACCGTTGAGGAAGGAGATTTCATTGCTTTAATGGGACCTTCCGGTTCAGGTAAAACTACTTTATTAAATCTTATAGCTGGAATTGATAAGCCTACAAAAGGAAATATTAAAGTAGGTGAAACGGAAATTTCCAAACTTGGGGAATCAGCCCTGGCAAAATGGAGAGCACACAGCATAGGTTTTGTTTTCCAGTTCTATAATTTGATACCCGTTCTGACTGCCTTTGAAAATGTTGAACTTCCTCTGCTCTTAACTTCACTTTCAAAAGCTGAAAGGAAAAAACACGTTGAGACTGCCTTAGGTGTAGTTGGGCTAAGCGACAGGGTGTCACATTATCCAAAGCAGTTGTCCGGAGGGCAGGAACAGAGAGTTGCTATTGCTAGAGCTATAGTAGCTGATCCACTTCTTTTGGTGGCTGATGAACCTACAGGAGATCTTGATAAAAATTCAGCCGACGAAATATTAACTCTGCTTGACAGACTTAATAAAGAGTTTAAGAAAACAATAATTATTGTAACACACGATCCACATGCAGCGGAAAAAGCAAGAGTAGTAAGGCATCTTGATAAAGGCGATCTTGTTTAGGAGAGAATATGAAGATATTAAAGCTCATCATTAAAAATTCTTTAAGACATAAATTAAGGACATTTCTTACTATAGTTGGTATCGCAATCGCTGTTATTGCGTTTGGTCTTTTGAGAACTGTTGTTACTGCATGGGGAGCCGGTGTTGAGGCTTCATCTGCTAACAGGCTTGTAACAAGGCAGGCTGTTTCATTTATATTTCCTCTTCCTCTCGCATACAAATCTAAAATAGAAAGTGTGCCCGGAGTAACAGAAGTAACTTTTGCAAACTGGTTTGGCGGAGTCTATATAGACAAGAATAATTTCTTTGCAAGGTATGCAGTCGCGGATAATTTTTTAGATGTGTACCCTGAATATATTGTTCCTAAAAAAGAATTGAATGACTATGAAAAAGAAAGAAATGCATGTATACTTGGTTCAGATCTTGCGAAAAGATATAATCTTAAGGTTGGTGATGCGATGACACTTGAGGGGGATATATTCCCGGGCAGGTGGGATTTTGTTGTAAGAGGAATATATAAACCCCGCTACAAATCAACGGATGCATCGCAAATGATATTTCACTGGGAGTATGTCAACGAAAGAATGCTGAAGGAAAGTCCCGGGAGAGCTAACGAGGTGGGCTGGTATGTTGAACAGATCAAAGATCCATCGGAAGCCGGGGAAATATCGGATAAAGTTGATGCACTTTTTAAGAACTCTACAGCGGAAACCAAAACTGAATCTGAACGAGCGTTTCAGCAAGGCTTCATAGCTTCCTCAAGTGCAATTATCACTTCAATGAATGTAATTTCTTTTGTAATTATTGGAATTATTATGTTGGTTCTCGGAAACACTATGATAATGTCTGCGAGAGAACGTACGAGAGAATACGCAGTAATGAAAGCATTGGGATTTTCTGCCAAACATTTGGTTGGATTAATTATGGGAGAAAGTCTTTTCATTTCTGCAGTGGGTGCAGGTATCGGCTTGTTTTTAACATATCCTCTGGTAATAGGATTTTCACAGGTTATCCCGAAGGGATTTTTCCCTGTATTTCAGGTTGAACCTGTTACAGTAATAGTTGCCTGCAGCGCTGCTGTGCTGGTAGGAATTGTTTCTGCAGTTTTTCCGATCCAACGAGCATTAAAAACAAATATTGTTGATGGATTCAGGTTTGTAGGTTGATTTGTAAAGGAATTATTTATGCAAATACCATTTAAATATAGTCTGAAAAACTTTAAAGAAAGAAAATTAACAAATGGAATAACTGTTGCGGGCGTAGCATTAGTTGTTTTTGTTTTCGCTGCAGTATTAATGATGGCATACGGTATACAGCAAACTATGGTTTCAACAGGTGAAAAAGATAACGTAATGATCTATCGTAAATCTGCAAACGGTGAGATATCAAGTATAATTAGTGGGGATATTCAGAATATAATCAGCGCATTACCTTATATTAAAAAGACACCTGATGGAAAACCCGTTATTTCTTACGAACCAGTCGTGGTGATTAATCTGAGTAAGATAGGTGGGGGAATAAGCAATATAACAGTCAGAGGTGTTTCACAGGAGGTAACTGAATTACGCCCGCAGGTGAAATTGGTTGAAGGAAGAATGTTTAAGTTTGGCTCAAGAGAATTGATTGTCGGTTCAGGAATAATAGACAGATTTAAAGGTGCACAAATAGGGGACAAAGTTAAATTTGCGGGAGATGACTGGACAATAGTTGGCAAATTTGATGCAGGTGGTAGTGGGTTTGATTCCGAGTTGTGGGGTGATTCAAAACAATTACTCGATGCTTTTAATCGAGGAAGCACTGTATCTACCGTTACACTTAAACTCGAAAATGCTGGCGACTTTGAGAAATTTAAAAGAGCTTTTGAATCAGATAGGAGGCTACAAGAGTACGAACCAAAAATCGAACAACAGTATTTTGAAGAGCAATCGGAAGCATTATCAAATTTTATAAAATATCTCGGAATATTTATTACAATTATTTTCAGTATTGGTGCTATGGTTGGTGCTATGATAACAATGTATGCTGCTGTTGCCAACAGAACAATTGAAATCGGAACTTTGAGAGCGCTTGGTTTCAGAAGAAGAAGTATCATGGTTGTGTTTTTGGCCGAGTCTATTATTATTTCACTGGCTGGTGGGATTTTAGGTATAGCTATTGCTTCATTCCTTCAGTTTATTTCTATTTCTACTTTAAATTTCACATCTTTTTCCGAGCTTCAATTTTCGTTTGCTCTTTCACCATCGATTATTATAACTTCTTTAGTTTTCGCGATGATTATGGGGATAATCGGAGGCTTTTTACCTTCCGTTCGTGCCGCAAGAAAAAATATTGTAGATTCATTAAGAGCAGGATAGAATAAAAATTTAAGAAATGATTATAAATCTTTTATCCTTATTTATATGAGAATTTATACATAGTAAATAAACTTCATCATCATATAAACTTTATTTATTTTCGATAAACTAATTATATAGGAATATATGAGATTTGAACGCTCTGCGGGAATTTTGTTACATCCCACATCGCTTCCGGGAAAATATGGAATAGGTGATCTCGGAAAAGAAGCCTATAATTTTCTGGATTTTATGGAATCAGCCGGCCAGAGGCTTTGGCAGATTTTTCCACTTGGCCCTACAGGTTATGGCGATTCACCCTATCAATGTTTTTCTGCCTTTGCAGGAAATCCACTAATCATCAGCCCTGATATATTACTTGAAGAGGGATTTTTAAACAACGATGATCTGAAAGGTATTCCAAATTTCAATCCTGTCAGAATCGATTTCGGAGAATTAATAAAATATAAACACGGTTTACTTAAAAAGTCCTTTGAATATTTTAAGAATAATTCCAATGGGAAAGAAAAACCTTTTGAGGAGTTTTGTGATAAGAATAGGGAATGGCTTGAGGACTTTGCCCTTTTTATGGCTTTGAAAGAATATAACCATGGTACCGTCTGGTCTGAATGGGAAAAAGATGTTGTGTTGAGAAAAGAAAGCACAATAAAAAAATGGAAGGAAAAACTTTCAGATACAGTTTTATATCAAAAATATATACAATTTCAATTTTTTCACCAGTGGAAAAACTTAAAAAATTATGCTAACAAAAAGGAAATAAAAATTATCGGTGATATACCGATCTTTATTGCATATGACAGTTCCGATCTCTGGAGTAATAAGGAGATTTTTACAGTTGATAAAGAAGGTAACCTGACTTTTATTGCCGGAGTGCCGCCTGATTATTTCAGTGCGACAGGACAACTCTGGGGAAATCCACTTTATAAGTGGAATGAAATGGAGAAAGATGATTTCCTCTGGTGGCGAAAGCGAATTTCAGCTTTACTTGAGATGGTAGACATTATCAGGATAGACCATTTTCGGGGATTTGATGCTTACTGGGAAATTCCGGCCGGTTCCAAAACTGCAGAACCGGGTAAGTGGAGAAAAGCCCCGGGTGAGAAATTCTTTAACACAATAAAAAAATATCTTGGCAAATTGCCAATTATTGCCGAAGATCTGGGTGTGATCACAAAAACAGTAACTGAGTTAAGGGAAAAATTTGATTTTCCGGGGATGAATATTCTACAGTTTGCATTTGGTACTGGAATGGAAGCCAGGTTTTTACCCCACAACTTTGTTCATAATTCTGTTGTTTATACAGGTTCACATGATAACGATACAACACGCGCGTATTTTGAAAAAGAAAAAAATAACGGTAATGGTATTTATGAACACGCCCAAAAATATCTGAACTATTACGGTGACGATATTGTCGGTGAATTAATAAGAACTGCTTACGCTTCAGTTGCCGATACTATTATTATCCCTATGCAGGATATTCTAAAGCTGGGAAGTGAAGCGAGGATGAACTTTCCCGGAAAGCTCGGAGGATGGTGGTCATGGAGGTTTGCATGGAACCAGGTTGATCCTAAACTGGCAGAACACTACAAAGACTTAACGATTTTATATGAGAGGTTTCCGGGTATTAAACGCGAAGAAGTTGAAATCAAAATTGAATAATTAAAATTAAGCTTCTTAAGCATATTAAAAGTCTAGTATATACTTCGCCTAATAAACAGGATAACTTCTCTATTTATAAAGGACCAAATATCCCCACGGCTTTAATTTAAATGAACTTTTCTGCTCAAGCCTGATCTTTTTCTCTGTAAAAAGATTTATAAACTTATCAGCCAGCTTATCTGAATTAATCTTTATTTCTTTTTCATCATTTGAAAGATTAAAAACTGCTACAACTTTATTTTTGTCTTTTTCCCTTTCAAAGGCAAAAATGTTTGTATCATCGTTTGTATCTAACCTGTTCATTTCTCCGCCCGCAAGTCCATTCCACAGGGCTTTGTTTTTTAATTTAAGCTGGATTAGTTTTGTATAAAGTTCTCTAAAGTCACTTTTTTTCCAATCGATGGTATCTTTATCAAAAAATCTAAGTCTTTTGTTTAGACCTGCTTCTTGTCCGCTGTATACTAAAGGCATTCCTCTTACAACACCGCAAAGAACAGCAAAAGTTTTTGCTGCCTTTCCAAATCTTTCAAATACAGTTCCGTTCCATGTATTTTCATCGTGATTTGTGGTGAAGTTCATTCTGTATGCATCGGGATTATACTGTGAGTCTTGCTTTGTATAATATTCATCCAGGTTTTTAACTGTCATTTCTCCGGCATATATTTTTTTCATTATATCATGAGGTTCCCAAGAATAGGTCATGTCAAAAGCGTGTTTATGGAATTGCGGTCCCTCTGCTTCTGCAAGCATAAAAACCGGCTTAATCTTTTCGAGTTCCATTCTGACAAAATTCCAGAAAGGCATTTGTATCCTTCCTGCAACATCACATCTGAATCCGTCAATATCACACTCTTTGATCCAGAACTCCATGGAGTTTTCCATTGCTATCCATAGTTTAGGATTATTATAGTTTAAGCCTATTGCATCAGTCCAGTCAGCCACAGGAGGTTTGAAATTTCCGTTTTTGTCTTTAATATAAAAATCAGGATGTGTTTTTGTCCATATATTATCCCAGGAAGTATGATTTGCAACCCAGTCAATTATAACTTTCATTCCCAAATTATGAGCTGCGTTTACTAAATTCTTTAAATCATTGATATTACCAAATTCCGGATTAACAGCGTTGTAATCGCTTATTGAATAATAGCTGCCAAGACTTCCTTTCCTGTTTAATTTTCCTATAGGATTTATGGGCATTAACCACAGTATATCGATCCCCATCTTCTTTATTTCCGGTAAATGTTTTTGAAAGGCTTTAAAAGTTCCTTCAGGTGTATATTGCCGAACATTCACTTCATAGATTGAAGCATTTTTGCTCCATTCAGGATGTTTGACAGTTGTAGACTTTTGCGCAAATAGAGTTGATGCATTGGATAGAATAAATAGTAGAATAAATAAGCTGATAAAGTTTTTACCGTATTTTTCAAACATAGTGAGCTCCCTAAAATGGACACGAAATATAAGAACTAGTAAATAATAATTGACCTACCTAAACAGGTAGTTATTAAATTAATGTCTTAAGCTATAAAATAATTTGTTATATTCGCTTTGAGTTAAAATGGGGCTTTCTGATATAATAGAAGGATCAAGTCAATGAAAAAACCACGTCTCAGCTTCTGGCAAATCTGGAACATGAGTTTTGGATTTTTGGGAATTCAATTTGGTTTCGCTCTACAAAATGCAAATGTAAGCAGGATCTTCGAAACGCTTGGTGCAAAGATTGATGACATCCCGATTCTGTGGATTGCTGCTCCGGTTACAGGATTAATTGTTCAGCCTATCATTGGACATATGAGCGACAAAACGTGGGGAAGACTTGGGAGAAGAAGACCCTTCTTTTTAACCGGAGCGATATTAGCTTCCGCAGCTTTATTAATTATGCCTAACTCCCCGGTGCTTTGGGTTGCTGCAGGAATGTTGTGGATAATGGATGCTTCGATTAATATTTCTATGGAACCTTTCCGTGCCTTTGTTGGCGATATGCTTCCATCGGAACAAAGAACTATTGGCTTTTCTATGCAGAGTTTTTTTATTGGTACTGGAGCGATAATAGCTTCCGCACTTCCTTATATGATGACAAACTGGTTTGGAATTTCAAATATTGCTCCATCAGGTGAAATACCGGAATCAGTTAAGTTTTCCTTCTATATTGGTGGCGCTGTTTTTCTCCTTGCTGTATTGTGGACTGTATTTAGTACGAAAGAATATCCTCCAGAAGAATTGAAAAAATATTCTGAATCAGAAGGGCAACAACTAGGCAGAGGAGATCACACAGGTAATGTTCGTGCTGATCAGTTTTTTAAATCCGGAATTATATGGGCATTAATAGGTATTATTGGTTCATTTATCCTTTATTTTGTTTTGAATGAAACGGATTATGGTTTGTATGTTTTATTTATCGGCGCTGTGATATTTGGTTTGCTGGAAATATTTGTTGGCTTGATGACTAAAGGCGGAAACAATGATGGCGGAATGGTTGTTGTCTTTAATGATTTTTACAAAATGCCAAAAACAATGAAACAACTAGCTATTGTCCAGTTCTTTTCATGGTTTGCTTTGTTCGCTATGTGGATCTATACAACACCTGCAGTTACTCATCATATTTATGGAGCAACAGATCCAACAACAGAATTATATAACAAAGGAGCGGACTGGGTTGGTGTTTTAATGGCTGTATACAATGGCTTTGCAGCAGTAATGGCTTTCGTCATAATGTGGCTTGCAAAAAAGACTAACAGAAAAACTGTTCATATGATAAGCCTTTTTTGTGGTGGGCTGGCATTTCTATCATTTTATATAATTAAAGATCCAAATTTATTATTGATTTCTGAGTTGGGAATTGGTTTAGCCTGGGCTTCTATTCTCGCGATGCCTTATGCAATTTTAGCTGGTGCGCTTCCTGCCGAAAAGATGGGTGTTTACATGGGCATATTTAATTTCTTTATAGTTATTCCGCAGATTACTGCTGCTGCAATTCTTGGTTGGTATGTTAAACATTTGTTCGGCGGTGATGCTATCTATGCACTTATCCTCGGTGGAGTTTCAATGATACTTGCAGGGTTCCTTGTATTGTTTGTTAATGACGTAGACGAAGTCAAGGCCTAATGTAGAATTGATAATATATAATGTACAATTGTTTGGGGACTAAATTATACATTATTCATTTTTAAAACCTACCTGTTCAGGTTGTATTTTTTAATCTGCCATTATTATAATTTCATGCAAACATTTATGTTTTATATTCTAATGTTTGTTTCGTATGAAATCTAGACTATTATTCTTTTTTATTGTCTTATTTGCACAGTCTTCTTTTTCTCAAATTATTACCACTACTCCTCAATATCCAACAGAGGAAGATTCAATTGTAGTTTATTTTGATGCAACACAATCAGGGGCTTCTGAATTATTAAATTATACAGGAACTGTTTATGCTCACACGGGAGTCTATACAAATAAAAATTCTTCCTCCTGGCAACACGTTATTGGTACCTGGGGAAACAATAATACTCAGCCATCGTTGCAGAGGCTGGAAGCAAATTTATATAAACTTACAATAGGTTATCCCAGAGACTTTTATAATATAACAGACACTTCAGAACACATTACTACTTTAAATTTTGTATTTAGAGAAGCAAGTGGAAATCCGATACCTCAAACCAGACCTGATATCATTTATAATCTATATGAGAAGGGAGGTTATAGTTTAGTACTGGATCAACCATCTATAACAAATCAATATAATAATCCGTCCAGATCACCTTTTTTTGCAAAACAAACTGATACTGTAAATATTATTGCAAAGGCTGCCGCACTTGGGACTACCAGTTCTTCAATTACACTATTTGTTAACGGGACCCAAAAAAGCCAGGTTTCAGGTGATTCATTAAATTACAATTTTATTGCGGCAAGCTATTCAACCGGATTAAATCAGGTTGTAATAGTAGGGCATGACGTAACTACATTAACTGATACTCTAAAATTTGCAATTATGATTAATCCGCCTGTTGTGAACTCTCCGTTGCCTGCTGGCAATGAACTTGGGATAAATTATAAAAGCGATACGCAAGTGACATTGGCATTATTTGCACCGCATAAAAGTTTTGTATTCGTAATTGGAGATTTTAATAACTGGGAAGTAAATTCTGACTATCTTATGAACAGGGATTCAGTTTCGGCTGATAGCGTTATCTGGTGGGTTACATTAAATGGATTAACGGCAGGGCAGGAATACGCTTTCCAATATTTTGTTGACGGACAAATTCGTATAGCCGATCCATTTACGCATAAAATTTTAGACCCGGATAATGATCAATATATAAATACTTCTCCGGCAGGAAATATTGTCTATCCAAATTTGAAAGAGTACCCTTCCGGGAAAACATCAGAAATAGTTTCAACATTCCAATCTGCAATACCATCATACAATTGGCAGGTTACAAATTTCACCAAACCCGTTAAGGATAAACTTGTTATTTATGAATTGTTGGTCAGGGATTTTGTGAGCACTCACTGGTATAAAACTATTGAAGATACCTTGAGTTATTTAAAAACCCTTGGAATAAATGCAATTGAATTTATGCCGGTTATGGAATTTGAAGGGAACGATAGCTGGGGATACAATCCAAGTTTTCATTTAGCCCTTGATAAATATTATGGGACTCCCGACGCATTTAAATCTCTGATTGATAAAGCTCATTCAATGGGCATTGCTGTTATATTGGATGTAGTACTCAATCACGTATATGGCTCTAATCCATTAGTTAGGCTTTACTGGGATTCACAAAATAATCGTCCGGCTGCAGACAATCCGTGGTTTAATGTTACTTCTCCCAACCCGAGTTACTCATACGGATTTGATTTTAATCACGAGAATCCGCAAACACAATACTATGTAGACAGAGTCAGTAGCTATTGGATAAATGAATTTCACATTGATGGATACCGGTTCGATTTTGCAAAAGGTTTCACCAATACACCTGGAGAAGGCACTCCTTATGATACAAGCAGAATTGCAGTTATGCAAAGGATAGCAAATAAAATATGGGCAATAGATTCCACTTCAATATTAATACTTGAAAACTTTGTAGACAATAGTGAAGAACAAGTAGAATCTAATTTTGGATTTTTATCCTGGGGAAATATGAATTATAATTATAACCAGGCGACCATGGGTTACACGGGTTCGGATTTGAGCGGAGGATATTTCTTAAATAGGAGTTGGCCGAAGCCAAGTCTTGTTACTTATATGGAAAGCCATGACGAAGAAAGACTAATGTATAAGAATGAACAATATGGAAATAGTTCAGGAGATTATGATATTAAAGATTTTCGTGTTGGGCTAAATAGAGTGAAAGAAGCTTCAGTCTTTTTCTTTTTAACTCCGGGACCCAAAATGATCTGGCAGTTTGGTGAACTGGGCTATGACTACTCGATTGATTATAACACACGTCTTGGTGATAAACCTATCAGATGGGATTATTACAATAACCCTGCAAGGATAAATTTATATAAAACCATGAAGGCAATAATCTATTTGAAAGAGAATTATCCAACCTTCAGCGATACTGCAACGATGGATGTAAGCGGCTATATTAAAAGGGTCACCTTTGCAGATACGGCAATGAAAGTAAATATTATCGGCAACTTTGATGTTGATTCGGCGACAGTAGCAAGTAATTTTGCCGAAACCGGAAATTGGTACGATTATTTTTCAGGAGATATAATTTCTGTAACCAGTACAAGTCAGTCGATAACACTTGCCCCGGGAGAATTTCATATTTTCACTACAAAACAACTTCCAAAACCTGAAGCAGATATTTTATTAGATATTAATTCAAATAATAATACTGTTGTTAGGGATTATAAACTTTCTCAAAACTATCCGAACCCTTTCAACCCTTCAACAATTATTAAATATCAAATTCCTGCATCAGGCAAGGTAACACTTAAGATTTATGATATACTTGGAAGGGAAGTGAAAACGCTTGTTGATGAATACCAGCAAAGTGGAACTTACGAGAAATCATTTAACGCGGCTAATCTTGCCAGTGGAATTTATTTTTATCAAATCAGAACAAATAATTTTGTTGCAACTAAAAAAATGGTGCTGATTAAATAGAATTCTAATATATTGCAGAAATAGACTTTAACAGGTGTATTATTTTCACACAAGTAATTATTCTGAATTCTTTTCGTTACTTTGTAAAAAAATTGTAAATTATAAGCCTTAAAAAGGCAAAATTTACAATTAGAAATGCTTTTTCTACCTATCAAAAAAATAGTATCCTCTATTTATTTCATTTCAACAATTTTAATCTTGGCCGGATTCCCGTTTCCAATAGATGGACAAATTAACCAGGTAAATTTCACTCAATTACTCAGCGAAAACGGGCTTTCCCAAAATAGTGTTCATAAAATTATTCAGGATAGCCAGGGATTCATGTGGTTTGCAACAGAAGACGGACTTGATAAATACGATGGTTATAATTTTACGTCGTACAAAAACAATCCTGATGACAGTAGTACAATATCAGATAATTTCATCTGGACAGTTTATGAGGATAAAAAAGGAATTATTTGGGTTGGAACAAATAGCGGTGGTATTTGCAGGTTTGACAGGGAAAATGAGAAGTTTACAACATATAAAAATATTCCTGATGATACTAACAGTCTAATCTTTAATAATGTAAGGACGATCTTTGAAGATAGCAGTGGATTTTTATGGATTGGCACTGAAAATGGGCTGGATAAATTTAATATAAAAGAAAAGAAATTTACGCACTATTTGCACAATCCAAGTGACGCAAACAGCTTAAGCAATAATGTTGTCCTTGCAATTTTTGAGGATAAATCAGGAGAGGTTTGGATTGGAAGTAACGGTGGATTGGATATGTACGATAAGAAACATAACAAGTTTATTAACTATTCACACGATCCAAATGATCCAAATAGTTTGAGCAATAATATTGTCCTATCAATTTATCAGGATTACGAAGAAGCCATTTGGATTGGTACTTTAAATGGGCTGAATAGATTTAATAAGAAGGAAAAAACTTTTCGACATTATTTGATGAATACTTTTAAATTTAAAAGGACCAATAGTAACAGGATTAATTCTATTATAGAAGACAGATCGAAAAAGTTATGGGTCGGCACGGGGGAAGGAATTTATTTTTTAGACCGTGAGAAGGACGAATTCAAATGGCTTCGCACAGAGCTCTCACGTTCAGGTTTTATTAATAATAATAACATTTCTTCGCTTTTCGAAGGAAGCTCAGGATTGATCTGGATTGGAACAGCAGAAGAAGGAGTTCTGAAATTTGATCAGCAAAAAATAAAGTTTAAAAACTATAAGCATGATCCGTTTGACAAAGGGAGCCTCAGTTTTAATACTATCCGCGCGATCTATCAGGAAAAAAACGGAACTCTTTGGGTAGGAACTTTAGGCGGAGGACTTGAAAGGCTGATGCCTAATGCCGGAAAATTTGTTCATTATAAAAGTGATCCTGATAATAGTAAAAGTTTAAGTGATAATTCAGTTTCAGCTGTATACAAAGATAGAAATGGCTATTTGTGGGTTGGAACATGGGGTGGGGGATTAAACAGATCATCAAAGCCAATTAATTCTATGATAGCAGATAACATTAATTTTATTCATTACAACAATAATAAACCAGGGAAGTATTTTATTAACAATAATATAATACAGGCCATATATGAGGATTCTGATGGTCAGTTGTGGGTTGGAACAGCTGACGGACTAAATATATACGATCGAAAAAAAAATAATTTCGTAGTTTTTCAGAATAAACCCAATGATACCGGAAGTTTTAGTAGTAATCAGGTTCAGTCATGTATTTTTGAAGATCAAAGAGGTAATTTATGGGTTGGAACGTGGGACGGATTAAATAGATTAAGTTCTGATCTAAGAAAAAAAGCCCTGTCAAATCCCTCATTAGTAAAATTCAATAAATTCAGGAATGATCGGGGTAATAAGAACAGCCTAAGCAACAACAGAGTAATATCAGGATATGAGGATTCAAAAGGTAATCTCTGGTTCGGTACTTACGGAGGCGGCTTAAATGAGCTATTAGCTGATCAGAGAAATATTTCAAACCCGTCATTTATTTGTTATAAACACCAGCAAGGATTAGCGAGTAATGTTATCTATTGTATCCTGGAAGATGATTTAGGAAATCTATGGTTGAGTACTGACAATGGACTTTCAATGTTCAATCCGGAAAAGGAAATTTTTAAGAATTATGACGCTACTGATGGATTGCAAAGTAACCAGTTTTTTTGGGGGGCAGGATTTAAAGGCAGGGGAGGCGAATTATTTTTTGGCGGAACAGGTGGTTTTAATGCGTTTTATCCATCTGATCTGAAAAATAATTCTCATGTGCCACCTATAGTTATTACAGATTTTAGGATATTAAATCAGCCAGTTGAAATTGGAGCTGAAGATTCACCGCTTACTAAAACTATTTCATTAACAAAAAAAATTGAATTATCATATAGTCAGAATGTATTCTCATTTGAATTTTCTGCACTTGATTACTCTGCTCCCAATAAAAACAGATATGCTTATATCATGGAAGGATTTGACAAAGATTGGATTTATTCAGGTAACCGGAGATTTGTTACATATACAAATTTAGACCCTGGTGAATATGTTTTTAAGGTAATTGGTTCAAATAATGATGGGGTCTGGAATAAAACAGGAACACAGGTTGCTATTATAATTTCGCCTCCCTACTGGAAAACTTGGTGGTTTATTTTTTCTGTGGTCATTGTTGTAGGTGGAATGATTTACCTGATTATATACTACAGGGTAAAAAACCTGCTCGGAATTGAAAGACTAAGGGCAAAGCTGGCTGCGGATCTCCATGACAATATCGGCTCAAGTTTAACGGAAATTTCTATTCTTAGCGAAGTTATTTCTCATAAGATTGATTCTTCCGATGATCACACAAAAAGAAGTTTGAAGATGATTAGCGATAATTCAAGAAACCTGATAGATAATATGAGCGATATTGTTTGGCTTGTAAATCCTAAAAGGGATTCACTATATGATTTGATTTTAAGACTTCGGGATACATACTCGGAGCTGTCTTCTTATACAAATATATCTTTCAGATCAGAAAACATTAAGGAGCTGGAAAAAATATCACTCTCGATGGAACACAGGCAACATCTTTATTTGATTTTTAAAGAAGCTATTAATAACAGCATAACTCACAGCAAATGCACCCAGATAACTTTGGACGCCTCAGTAAAAGGTAAAAGACTTGAAATGACTTTAAAAGATAATGGAATTAGTTTTGATGACTTTTTCCCATCATCCGGAAATGGACTTAATAATATGAGAGATAGAGCAAAGACAATTGGTGGTGTATTGTCAATTTCATCTGAAAAAGGTAAGGGAACAACAATACAGTTTAATGGAAATATTAATTAACTTGCGCTAGTAATTAATTTGGTTAAAATAATGATCAAAGTTGTAGTTGTTGAAGATAACGATTCAATTCGTGAAGGTTTAAAAGTATTGATTAACGGTACTGAGGAATACGACTGTACCGCATGCTATTCTGACTGTGAATCAATGCTTAGAAATATTAAAAAGCTTAACCCTGACGTTCTGTTAATGGATATTGGATTGCCTGGTATGAATGGAATTGAAGGCATAAAAAAAGTGAAACTAATTATTCCTGAATTGGCAATTCTAATATTAACTATCTATGAAGAAAATGATTTAATTTTTGATGCTCTCTGTGCCGGCGCTTGTGGATACTTAGTAAAAAAAACTCCGCCTTCAAGATTACTGGAAGCTATTAGAGAAGTTCATGATGGAGGAGCGCCTATGAGCTCTCACATTGCAAGAAAAGTAATAGACTTTTTTCAGAGGAAGCCTGTTTCATCCCAGAAAAGTAATTACGATCTTACACCCAGGGAAAAAGAAATTCTCAGCGGGTTGGTCGATGGACATAACTTTAAAGCAATTGCTGATTCGCTTTTTATCAGTATTGAAACTGTAAGGTTTCACTTTAGAAATATTTATAAAAAACTTCATGTTCACTCCCAATCGGAGGCGGTTGCGAAGGCAATTAAAGAGGGGCTGATTTAATTTCCCTTTCAATCCAAATATGTAGTATGTCAAAAATTTTTCACTTTCCTTTCGAAAAATACCCCTGTTCAGGTAGTAGTTTAATATGTTTGCGTATCATACATTTCACTTAAATAATTAAAATTTTGGGGTTAGTTCCTTACCTGAGTAGTATCTAATGATCAAAGTTGTCGTCGTCGATAATAGCGAGACCATTCGTGAAGGATTAAAAACGTTAATAAACAGAACGGAAGAATATTCTTGTGTCGGTTCATTTGCAGAATATAGTTCGATGCTTAGTGAAATCGGACAATTAAATCCTGATGTTTTATTAATTGATTTAGATCTACCTGACCGGCAAAGTATAAATGGTATTAAGAAAGCAAAGTTAATTTTACCTGATCTTACAATCTTGGTTTTAACCGTTTATGCAGATAATGATCATATATTTGATGCACTTTGTGCCGGTGCCAGCGGATACCTCATTAAAAAAAACCCGTCTAAAAAATTAATTAAGGGAATAGGTACTGCATTATATAGTGGCACACCAATGAGCTCTTCTATTGCTCTTAAGGTTATAAGGTATTTTAATCAGAAAAAAAATAAAACACTATCCGGTGAAACTGAAATCTTAAATCGGATGGAAAAAGAAATATTAGACAGACTTATAAACGGATATAGTTTTAAAGCAATTGCTGATTCTTTAGAAGTAAGTATTGAAACGGTTCAAACTAATTTTAAAAGTATTTATAAAAAACTTCATTTTCACTCTGGTGTCGAGCAGTTATAAAAGGAATAAAGTTTGAGATATCTTGCATATAAAAAGTCCCGTCTATTTAGGGTGGATATATTTGCAAATAATTCAGTTTTTAGAACAAAATACCTTAATCAGGTAGTAGATTGACGGACGTTATTTCGATAGGTTATATTATTATTTTATAAAGGTGAGGTGATTTTTTGCGATTGATTTGAATTGAGAATTGAAAAACTGGAATGACCAAACTAATTAGAGGGCTTATTTGCAGTGATACGGAACCATTAACTGGTATTTTAACAAAAATTGATTGTAACACTAAAAATTATAAAACTATAGATTAAATATTTACAACATTCCTTATGAAAATCTGTTTAGTTAATATTATTTCATTTTATGAAATAACCATTCGGTGTTTAATACATACTTTCTTTAGAAAAATTTTCTATTTAAGCTAACTAATTTCATCAAATAAAATAAATGAGGGAAAATATGGCAAGATCAAAACGAGTAAACTTATTGGCAAGTTTATTCAGCAGCAAAATGCGCCATTTAAGTCCAATACTTGGTAGCGATCGTATATTCTCCGGGCAGTCCAAAATACGAAACGGCTACAAAGTGTTAAATAAAATTGTACTTGTTTTATTGTTTTTGATAATTCAAGGTGGCCCAAATCTTTTTGCACAGCAGGAGCTTGAGATAAGCGGAAAAGTAACAAGTGCAATAGATGGCGCCCCATTAGGTTATGCTAATATTGTAGAGAAAGGTACCACCAATGGAACCTCTGCAGATGTTAATGGAGAATTCACATTAAAAGTTAAAATGGGTTCTACTATTGTAGTTTCATACATAGGATATGTAAAAACAGAGATACCAATAACAGAACAAAAATATTACGACATTGTATTGCAACCCGGACCTACAGAGCTTAAAGAAGTTGAAGTAGTAGGAATCGGATACGGAGAAGTTAAAAAGTCCGATGCTACAGGTTCCGTTACAGCTATTTCGGCAAAGGATTTCGACAAGGGAACGATTACATCTCCTCAGGAACTTCTTGTTGGAAAAGCACCGGGTGTTATTGCAAATACGCTGGGAGGTGCTCCAGGTTCAAATACTAAAATACGTATCCGTGGTGGTGCTTCCATTACGGCTAGTAACGATCCTTTAATAGTGCTTGATGGTATGCCTTTGGAGACTGCAGGAATTTCGGGGATGTCAAATCCTCTTTCTACAATTAATCCAAATGATATTGAGTCAATAACAATTTTGAAAGATGCTTCTGCAACAGCTATTTATGGTTCAAGAGCTTCTAACGGTGTTATTATCATTAAAACTAAACAGCCTACCAAAGCCGCAGAACAAAAATTGCACCTGAATTATAATGGCAGTTTTTCTGTATCTGATCCAACTAATTTTATGACAGTTTTTACAGGAGATGAATTTAGGGCATTAGTTAAAGATAGAGTTGATAATTATGGTTTATCTCCAGCAGCTCTAAACGTATTGGGAAATGCAAATACAGATTGGCAAAATCAAATTTACCATACTTCAGCAGCAAGTGAACATAATTTGAGTATTACCCATGCTATAGCTACAATTCCGTACCGTCTTGGGTTAGATTATATGTATAACGGAGGAATTTTAAAACGAAATTATTTAGATAGAAAAAATGTTAATCTCGCTCTGTCACCTTCGCTATTGGACGGAAACCTGACTGCAGATATAAACACTTCTGCTTCCTGGATACACAATAATTTTTCAAATAATGATGCAATTAGTGCTGCCATTCAATATGATCCGACTCAACCGGTTTTAAATGGAAACACGAGATATGGTGGTTATACAACCTGGACATTGCCTGGAGATCCAAATGGAATTAATGGAGATCCAATTAATATTGCCACCAGGAATCCTGTCGCTGCTCTAGAATATCGCAATAATACTTCTGATGCAAAGCGATTTATTCTCGGTGGTAAATTTGACTATCAACTTCCTTATATACCCGGTTTGAAAGCGACATTAAATCTTGGCTATGACTACTATAAGACGGAAGGTGTCGATATATTGGACACTTTAGCCGGCTGGTCATACAGAGAGCCGGAAACTCAGGTTACAACTTACAGCCAGACAAAAGAGAATAAATTGCTGGATTTATATTTAAACTATAATAAAGAACTTGGAATTAACAAATTTGATTTAACAGGTGGATATTCCTATCAACACTTTTATAATGAAGGATTTAATGCTCATCATGCCTTTGATCGATCACTCCCGGGTGCAATTAATACACCATATAAGAATGAGTATTATCTGATTTCATTCTTTGGCAGATTGAACTACACCTTACTTGATAGGTATCTATTGACATTTACATTAAGAGATGATGGTTCCTCAAGATTTGCTGAAAATAATCGTTGGGGTCTGTTCCCGGCAGTGGCAGTTGCCTGGAAATTAACAGATGAGCCATTCATCGGCAAATCGGATTTCCTTAATGAACTTAAACTTAGATTAAGCTGGGGAAAAGCCGGACAGCAGGATATTGGAGATAATTACTACCCATATATTCCAGCTTACACAGCCAGCACTGCCGGCGCTTATTACCAGTTGGGTGGTAAATTCTATTCAACACTACGACCGGATGCATATGATGCAAATATAAAATGGGAAACCCTGACTTCATTGAACGCAGGATTAGATTTTACATTGCTAAAGAAGAGAGTATCCGGGTCAATTGATGTGTATAAAAATACTTCTGATGATTTATTAAATAATATACCAATTCCTGTTGGCAGTAACTTTTCTAACTATCTGATAACCAATGTAGGTTCAATGGTAAATAAAGGGATTGAACTTTCTTTGAACGTTACACCGGTATTGGAGCAGGATTTTTCATGGGATGTTGGAGTAAATTTTACCTATAATAAAAACGAAATAACCAAATTAACCTTATATGATGATCCTTCATATCCTGGAGTCAATACAGGCGATATAGCAGGAGGTGTTGGAAATACAGTTCAGAAATTTATTGTTGGTTATCCTTCGAGAGTATTCTTCCTGTTTACCCAGGTATATGACGCTAACGGTAAACCTATTGAAGGTTTGTACGTTGATAAAAGCGGTCAGGGCGGTGCTGTATCTGGTAATGAATTAAATAAATACTATTTCAAATCACCAGATCCTGATGTTTTGATGGGTATTTCTTCTAAGGTCAACTATAAAGACTTTGATCTTAGCTTCTCAGGCAGGTTGAGTTTAGGTAATTATGTATACAATAATAATGCTTCTAACATGGCTTTATATCAAAATGTATATAACCAAAGCGGATATTTAGCAAATATTCCAACTGATGTTAAGACTACAGGCTTTACTACGGCACAATATTGGTCCAGTGCTTATCTAGAAAATGCCTCTTTCTTCAAAATGGATTATATTAGCCTTGGCTATAATTTCCAGTCTTTATTGGGTAATAATGTTAGCGGGCGAATCGGGTTCACTGTACAGAATGTTTTCACAATAACAAAATATTCCGGGCTGGACCCCGAAGTTGACAATGGAATCGATAATAATATATATCCAAGATCTCGTACATACATGATATCAGTCAGTCTTAATTACTAATATTAAAAGAAGGAAATTAAAATGAAAAAAAGTTTAATCTTAACACTAATAATAATAGTGGTTGCATTCATGTTTCCATCTTGTACGAAAGACTTGAATGTAGAACCCATTGATCCAAATGTAAATACTGCAAATAATGTATTTAACGATCAGTCGTCATATATACGTGCGCTGGCTAAAATATATGCCAGCTATGCGATTAGCGGTCAAACAGGCGGCGGCGGCGGAAGTCCAGATATCCAGGGTATTGATGAGAATTTTGGTAATTATATACGTCAATACTGGGACTTGCAGGAACTTCCTACTGACGAAGCAATTATGGCCTGGGATGATGCTACAATTAAAAACTTTCATTGGCAGACGTGGGCACCGAATGATGTTTTTCTTACAGCGCTCTATTCAAGAATTTTCTATACTATCACGATCAGTAACGAATTCATTAGAAATGTTGATAATGCCATCGGTTCAGCTTCCGGTTCGTTTGCTACTAATTTGAAACAGTATAAAGCAGAGGCTCGTTTCTTGCGTGCTTTATCTTACTGGCACGCAATTGATATGTTTGGTAATGTTCCATTTATTACTGAAGCTGATTTGCCTGGTGCATTCTTCCCTCAGAGAATTACCCGTGCTAATCTCTTTAATTATATCGAAAGTGAATGCAAAGATATTGAAGGCGACCTTATTGCTCCGAGACAATCGTATGGGCGAGCAGATAAAGGTGCAGATTGGTTTTTGCTTGCAGAATTATATATGAATGCAAAAGTGTATACAGGCACTGAAAGGTACACCGATGCACTTACTTATCTTAATAAGGTAATTACAGCAGGATATTCAATAGATCCCAATTATGCACATTTATTCGATGCTGATAATAACACAAGTCCCGAAATTGTTTTCGCAATTACTTTTGACGGAGTAAACACCCAGCAATACGGAGGAATGACTTTTGTTATACACGCTTCGAATGGTGGCGGTATGCCTTTGAATGGTATAGATGGCGGATGGGGTGGAATCAGAACTATTAAAGATTTTGTCGCTAAATTCAATTTAAGCGAGAGCGACTTTTCTTCTGCGAATCCTCAACCCCAAAGTGCTGATCATAGAGGAATGTTTTACTTTGATCCGGCCAGCTGGCAATGGGATATAACTAATGTCGGCACTTTCACTCAGGGAATTGGTGTAACCAAATTTAAAAACGTTACTGCAGCCGGTGGACCTGCTCCAAATATTCATCCTGCTTTTGTAAGTACAGATTTCCCGATGTTCAGATTGGGTGATGCTTATTTGATGTACGCTGAAGCAGTAGTCAGAGGCGGAAGCGGTGGTGATATGGCTACTGCCGTTGGTTACGTTAATGCTTTAAGAGCGCGCGCTTACGGTAACACTTCGGGAGATATTACCAGTGGCGATTTAACCTTAGATTTCCTATTGGATGAACGTGCCCGTGAGTTGTATTGGGAATGTCATAGAAGAACAGATTTGATTAGGTTCGGACAGTTTACAAACGGCACATACGTTTGGGAATGGAAAGGAAACACTCCGAATGGAGCTCAAGTCGGTTCTTTCAGAGATTTGTATCCTATACCGTCAAATGACCTGAACGCCAATCCGAATTTGGTACAAAATCCAGGCTATTAAAAATGAAAAGAATTTAAGGAAGATAAAAATGAAAAAAATAAAATTAATATTTTTCGTAGCAATACTTGGACTTCTGTTTGCTTCTTGTAAAAGCGATATAACCGAAGTTGTTGTGAGTTCAAGTCCAACCAGTCCGGGGCAGGTAAATGCAACTAACGTGACATTTGATGTGGATCATAGAGATAGTACAATTACATTCACCTGGGCAGCGGCAGATTTTGGATTTCAATCATCTACTACTTATATAGTCCAAATGTCGCTTATGCAGAATTTCTCCAGCAATGTTTCAAATGTACTTTCTACACAGAATTTAACCGGGAAAGTAAAAGTAAGCGACTTAAATACGCTTATTCTTTCATGGAACATTCCAATTGGAACTGCAACCACAGTATACTACCGCGTTGCCGCAACTGTTAGCTCTAAGCTTGACACTATTTATTCTAACTCCGGTTCAATGGATATAACTCCGTACGACGCTGTTATAAATTATCCAATGGTGTATGTACCGGGCGATTATCAGGGCTGGGCTCCTGACCAGGCTGTAAATACTTATAGCGTATTGTATTCATATGATTTTAATTCAACTTACTCGAGTATTGTAAGATTAGTAAACACCGGGGGAACTCAAACAAACTTTAAAGTTACAAGCGATCCGGACTGGAATCATACTAATTACGGTTTAGCTACCTTAACACAAACCGGCGTCAATTATGATGGTACTTGCACCACTGATCCCAGCGCAGGCAACTTTACTGTTGATAATGGTATGTATGTCCTTACTATTGATGTTAACGCTTTAACAATAACTTTAACCAGGACTGATGATTGGGGAATTATTGGTTCCTCTATTCCACCGTACGACTGGTCAGCAGACGTTGATATGAATTATAATGGTCAGCGTCAGATGTGGGAAATCACGGGCGATTTTAAAGCCGGTGAATTTAAGTTCAGAGCAAACAATGACTGGTCACTTGCTTATGGAGATGGTGGCAATGGTACTTTAAGTTCAGATGGTGGTGCCCCTAATCTCCAATTAGCTGCTGATGGAAACTACACTATCCGGTTTGATCCTGTAGCACTGACATATACGGTCGAACAAAACTAAGTTAATTCTATTCAATGAAAAGGCTGTCTCAAAAGGGCAGCCTTTTTTGTTTTTAAAGTGAATTTAAAATCTGTCAAACTTTTATTATAACACTTGTTAGCTGTTTTTTTTGTTTTATTTAGTTACAATTAGAATAACATATTTACCTTCAACTAAAGGTAATTCTGTTGGGGCCTGGCTTACTCCTCTCCACGATTTCCAAACTTTTATATATTTAATCTTGTCAATACTAATATCAACAATGTCACTACCGTCCTTAAGTTTACCATTTACATACAAAGTAAAATTATGGGAGGAAGCATTATTAATATTATTCTTTAGGCTAAATCTGTCTTTAAACCAATTCGGATAAAGTATAACAGGGTCTAAATAGGTTAGAGCTTTCTCCAGATCATTCCCGCCTGCTTTTCTTAACTCATCGTTATCAAATGAGAAGGTTGAGTGTAAGTTATAGAAGTAGCTTTCTTCTTTTAGAACTGGAGGCAGTTCAATAGGATGGCTTTTTAAACGAATATTGTATTCAACCTCTTCATTTTTTTCCAATCTTACTTTGCGAATCGTTTTAGTGTAACCAATGCAACTGAATTCAATGGTATAGGATTTACCGGAATTTAATTCTAATTTAAAGTAGCCGGAACTATCTGTTGCAGTACCTATATATGTACCCTTGATGATTACATTTACATTAGAAATTGGTTTTTGCGTCCCGTAGTCATAAACCCATCCATATACTTTACACTTATTTTGAGCTATTGAGAATGCGGAAATAAAAAAACTATAAAATATTAAGAATAGAAAATTATATTTTTTCATGCTACTCATCTTCTATTGTTGAACAGCTAACGAAGTTGCAAATAACCGGCGCCACAGAACAAGAATGCCGATTAGAAAGATAACGCCAAAGATTTAGTCCCGCCACGGCGGGAGAACTACTAAATCTAAAATTTATAAAATGCCGAATGCGAATACGCTTTCGGCTTGGGCAGCTTGATTTTTTTACCCAACTCACGACGGTGAGTAAAAAGAGTGTTTTTCCCAAAGGGATGCTACGGCAAATGCTCTTTATATATTGTTATTAACTTTTTTACTTCTCAATATTTCTATAATTCGACTATATATAATTTCAGATAAATTCCAGTTGTAACCTTCAAAGTCAACAGTATTTGTGAATTGAATGACAACTGCATCTATATCCTTGTGATATTTGGCAATCGTTTGATAACCTGGGATCAAACCTGTATGTTCATACTTGTATATTGAGGAATAAATTTCCTGCTCCTTTTTATCTTTAAAAACCGAGCCGTCATTTAAAGCCCTTATAAATTTACCCAAATCCTCTGCCGTAGCCAGCATTACACCATTATCATCAGTCTTTAAATCATTTTTATAGCCCACGTAATATCCGCTCATTACATCATTTAAATTCACATCATTAATAGAACCATAAGTCTTTTTTAGATTCAGCGGGTCTAAAATCACCTTTTTGATATATTGAAATTTACTTTCCCCCGTTACTTTTTCTATGAGTTTTGAAAGTAATAAGTAATTTGTATTGCTATACTCATAATCCATATTGGGTTTAAATTTAGCCGGCAAATCGAGTACCAGATCCAGCCGTTCTTTGTCGCTTTGTTTCGGATGTACCCAATAATTTTTTGTGTCGGTATAATTTGGAATTCCACTCCGATGTTGAACCATCATTCTAACAGTGATTTTATCGGCGTTTTCTATTCGTCCCACTAGTTCAGGGAAATAATCGGCAAGGGTTTTGTCCAAAGATATGCGTCTGTCATATACCAATTTGGTAACAGCAACAGCTGTATATAGTTTGCTAACACTGGCAATTTTGAACAATGAATGAGGGTCGGCAGGTGTTTTGTTTTCTCTATTTTTATAGCCTGCAGCATAAAATGCAGGTGGTTTCCCATTTTCATCTATATAAACAATAATGCCATCAAATCCGTAATCAATCGCTTTATTGACTTGTTCCTGAACTGTTTTTGGTAATGGTGTTATCCAAGCACGTACTAAAATCCAAGGAACAAAGTATAAAGAGATAATTGTTCCAATAAACAATAAAATTCTAATTATTCGTTTTGTTTGTTTCTTATTCATACTTTTTCAGGAAGGTGCAATATTATTAAATTGCTCATAACATCATAATAAACGTAATGCGTATAACAAAATATGTTTATATGATCGTGAATCGC
>CAZQQD010000015.1:0-42008 GCA_964595355.1 uncultured Ignavibacteriaceae bacterium
AGAATTGATATTAAAAAGTTTAAATGGCTGATATTTCCATTTTTATTTGGAGATACTCAAACCTAAATAATTATTCTTTTAATAAATCAATGGAGGTTGTTTTGAAAAAAGTACACTTTATAATTCTAATATTTTTAATATTTACGAGCCGTTTTTCGTATGGTCAAGTAATATTTAGCCAGGACTTTAGTTCAAGCACTACTTTATCTGATTATTTTAATGACCCGCCAACTGCGAATCAATTCCGACTAGTAAAAGCTACATCAGGGGCTTCTGCTACAATTGTTTCAAATTCACTGGTAATGACAAGAACAACAGGTGGTTCAGCATATGCTGAAAGAAATACAGATTTTTCTGCCATCCCTTCAATTATGATTTTTAAATTCGATCTCACAGTTAGTGGTGGTGGGGATGCTGCTAACGTTCTGCGTATATATGTTGGAGGAGATGTGGTAAACGGTGCTACAGCACCAACAAATGCGAACGTTTTTGCCCGGCTCTTTTTTAATACTACAGCTACATCGGGCGAATTTATTGTTAAAGATATTTCAAATAATACTACCAGCAACAATATATATTCTGGTAAACAAACTATAACTTGGGTATTAAATAATTCCGGTGGGACGCAAATTTATGCAGCTCCAGATGCATCTTCAGAATCACTGACTGATAACACAGCGGATGTTTGGGTAGATAATACTTTAGAATTTGATGATATTGATGTTGAGACACCCACGCAAACACTTGCGAGATTTAAATTTTTAGCTTCGAGTACATATTGGCTTGATGGGACATCATTTACTCTTGATAATATTTCAATATCCGATGCATCTGGTCTTCCGGTTGAACTTTCCTCGTTTACCGGATACTCAACTAAAGACAAAGTTACTCTCAAATGGCAAACGGCAACGGAAGTAAATAATTATGGATTTGATATTGAAAGAAAACAGGGAACTGAGAATTGGAATAAGATTGGCTTCGTAGCCGGTTCAGGTAACAGTAATTCACCTAAGTCTTATTCATATACAGACAGCCCTACAGGTGGAACATCATTCAGCTATAGGTTAAAGCAAATAGATTATGATGGTAATTTTGAATATTATGATGCTATAACAGTATTGCTCAACGGTTCAGATAGGGCAAAGCTTTTACAAAACAATCCAAATCCATTCAATCCATCAACTGCAATTAAGTTTTACATCCCAAATGATTCAAAAGTGAGAATAGCGATATATGATATTCTTGGAAGGGAAGTGACCACTTTACTTGATGAACAAAAACAAGCCGGTTACCATATTGTTTACTGGAATGGCAATGATAAAAATGGAATTGCCGCTGCAAGTGGAATTTATCTATATAGATTGACTGTGGGCAATTATGTCAAAACCAAGAAAATGAATTTGCTTAAATAAAAATTCAAAAAGATAAATATTTATTGGTAGTAATAAATTTTAAGGGGCAGGAAATGTTCTTGCCCCCACGCTTTGTGTCTCTCACTTAAAAACTTTCAGCTGATAAATCTTGCAAATGGGGAAATGTCTCATGTTGTTTATCTCAATATTTGAATAAATATAGAGGTTGGTTGACAATTGGGATTATTTAGTTGTATATGCTAAATAAGCATTACTGTAAAAAGCTATACCTACCTATTTGGAGTGGAAAATTACCATAAAAGTCTAAAAATTATACAATTACAATTATGTCAAATAATTTTATGATAAGTTTATAATTGCTATATTTTGAGTTGTGAATGATTCATTTCTAATCTACTAAGAGAATAATAATATAAAAAATCGGGAGATTTAATGTATAAATTTCTTGGTACGTATCAGGTGGTGCCATCGTTGCCCAAAAGTTTAGAAAAGTTAAGAGAGATTTCATATAATTTATACTGGAGCTGGAGCTGGGACTCTCGCGACTTATTTAAAAGACTTGATGCAGAATTGTGGGAAGGAACAAACCACAATCCAATTATGCTTTTAGGAAAAATAAGCCAGGAAAGGCTTGAAGAAGCTTCACGTGACGATGGATTCTTGGCTCATCTTGACCGTGTTTATACAAAGTTGCAGGAATACTTGAAAGAAAAAACCTGGTTTGAAAAAAATTATTCTAGCTTTAGCAGATTTAATATAATTTATTTTTCTGCAGAGTATGGTTTGACAGAATGCTTGCAGACATATTCCGGAGGACTTGGAGTTTTATCAGGCGATCATCTTAAAGCCTGCAGCGACCTGGGTATACCTTTAATAGGTGTAGGTTTGTTATATAAAGAAGGATATTTCCAACAATATCTTACTTCAGATGGATGGCAGCAGGAAAGATACGAAATGAATGATTTTGAAAACCTGCCAATGAATCTTATTAAAAAAGAAAACGGTGAGCCACTTACAATCTCCGTAACATTTAATGAGAGAGAGGTTTTTATACAAATATGGAAAATTCAGGTTGGAAGGATACCTCTTTATTTGCTGGATACTAATACCCAACTAAACACGGAAGCCGATAGGAAAATTACTGAAACTCTTTATGGTGGAAATAGCGAGACAAGAATTAAACAGGAGATAATTCTGGGCATTGGTGGAATCAGAGCAATGCATGCGCTGAATATAAAACCTTATGTTTGTCATATGAATGAAGGACACTCTGCTTTTATGTCTCTCGAAAGAATAAAGTTTGCTATGATGAATGAGGGACTTTCTTTTACAGAAGCTAAAGAGGTTGGTTATTATTCCAATATTTTTACCACACATACTCCGGTTCCGGCGGGTATAGATGTTTTTGCAAATGAACTTGTAGAAAAATATTTTGGAAATTATTATAGAAATGAATTGAAGATTACTGATAAGGATTTCTATTTGCTTGGAAATATTAATAACGATAAAAATCCACGTGCTTTTAATATGGCACACCTTGCTATGAATACATCTGGATATGTAAATGGAGTAAGTAAATTACATGGCACTATTTCAAAAAAAATGTGGGTATCCGGTTATAGAGAAATTCCATTTAATGAAATTCCTATTGGACATATCACCAATGGTATTCATACCCGTTCTCACATGTCGGCTGAGATGGAGAGTTTATTTTTACAATACCTGGGGCAGAAATGGCTAAATGATCCTTCAGCAAAAGATATTTATTCAAGGGTTGATAAAATTCCTGATGAAGAACTCTGGAGAACACATGAAAGACGAAGAGAAAGACTCGTTGCTTTTGCGAGGAGGAGATTGATAAAACAATTAAAAAGCAGAGGGGAAAGTCAATATGAGATTGCGGCTGCTGCTGAAGTACTGGATCCGACTGCTTTGACAATCGGTTTCGCAAGAAGGTTTGCTGCTTACAAAAGGGCAACATTAATATTTAATGATATTGACAGGTTGTATGAAATACTTAATAATAGAGAGTTTCCTGCTCAACTTATAATTGCAGGTAAAGCACATCCTCAGGATGAACAAGGTAAAAAACTTATTCAGGAAATTGTTCAGATGGCAAAAGAAGACAGGTTTAGAAGAAAAATTGTGTTCATTGAGAATTATGATATGAATGTTGCACGATATCTTGTTGAAGGATGCGATGTTTGGCTTAACACGCCAAGGCGACCTTTTGAAGCAAGTGGAACATCGGGAATGAAAATTATATCAAACGGTGGTCTTAATTTAAGCGTTCTTGATGGCTGGTGGGATGAAGCTTTTGATCCTGAGCTTGGATGGAAGATTGGTAATGGTGAGGAATATCAGGATCGCGATTATCAGGATGAGATTGAAGCCAGACTATTTTATAGCGTTCTTGAAACGCAAATAGTTCCTTTATTCTATTCAAGAGGTGATGATCAAATTCCAAGAAAATGGATAGAAAAAATTAAAAACTCTATTAAAAAACTAGGGCCGGTATATAATACGCACAGAATGGTAGAAGAGTATTTTGAAAATTATTATAAACCCAGCTTTGAAAAAAGGGCTGTGCTAAAAGATAGCAAGTGGAAAAAGACAAAGGAATTATCTTCTTGGAAAAATAATATTCAACAAAATTGGAATTCCATTAAAATCCTGAAAGTTCATTCAAATGGAATGAAAGATAAAGTATTTGTAGGTGATGAATATCTGGTAACAGCAGAAGTTGATCTGGGAAACCTTACCCCAAACGATGTTGTAGTTCAATTGTATTATGGATTATTTGAAAATAAAGATAATCCTGAACTTAATAGAACTGTCGATATGGAAACCAGCAGTGCCAAATCTACAACCGGGGTAGTTACTTACAAGGGTAAGATTAATTCCCAAATAACGGGTCAACTTGGTTATACTGTAAGGATATTACCAAATAATCCTTTGCTGATCAGCCAATTCGATCTTGGATTAATAGTCTGGACGAGTATGTAGCTCTTTGCTTTTCCGTTTAAAAATTACCATTGCGTCCTCAATAATTATTAGAATTGCGGAGTAAACATTATTCTTTCAAGTTAAAGCTAAAATTTTGTATTTTGAAAAGGTTCTAAGAAATAATTATTAGGGAATATGTATGCTTCTTGAGACATTAGATGTAAAAAAGAACGATATAATTATCTATTCTCAAAACATTTTTAATCTTGATAAAAATTTCAAAATTATTTTTAAAGATGATAAAGAAAAGTTGCCAAAAACGATTAACTTAAGTAATGTATGCAGCTTTATAAATGAGTTTACACCCAAGAATTTAATAGTGTACCGGCTTCTAACAAATGTAAAAGATTTTCAGTTAGAAGATTCAAGATATGGAATCTTATTAAATATTAATGATCAGACCGAACTAATTTATCTTGATCCCGTGTTTGCAGTAAAGGAATTAGAAAAATATAAAATAATGATGGACATTAATGATCTTAGATTCAGAATTCAACAGGTCGGACTTACCACTTTAAATCGTAAAGGGGGTTTACCGAACTTTGCTGAAATCTATGCAGTTGATCTAGAAGGTATGGAAGCAAAATTTCAGAATGATAAAATTTTAGCAGACGCGATTACTGCCTTCAGCTTAAATCAAAAAGGTATAACTGAAAAGGAGGCTAAAACAGTAGCTGAAAATAAAACAGAAAATGGCGAAAAGAGATCGAAAGAAAAGAACGAAGTCACTATTGCTGAGAAAATCAGACAAACTGCCAAAGAAATTTCATCTGAACAAAAGGAAAACATAAAAGAAATAAAGCATGAGATTTCTGAAGATAAAGATTTTGATTATACACAAATTATGAAGATGAGTTTTAAGGGAAAGAGTTCTATTGAGAAAACTGAAACTCCAAAAAGTGAGCCGGGGAAAGATGGTTCTGGTCTTTTCAGTGAATTCTTAAAGAAAAAAAGATCCGATGAAAAAGTTAAGAAAATAGAAAATGAAAAAAATGATTTTGTGGATATATTTAAGTCATCAGTACCCTTAAAAGAATATATCTCTTCCAAGCAAGATAAAAAGGTAGTTCTGAAACTAGATAGGAAATAATTTATCTGTAAAAATTGTCATCATCATCACTGCTATCTTCTTCAGGTGAAGACATTGTAAACATCGAACTGAGCATGTCCTTAAATTGTAACCCTCTCTCCAACCGGAATTTGCTTAAAAGCGAAAACTCTGAAAGTCCGTGAAGTAAAAATTCCATGTAAAGTAGGTGATATTTATTTTCGTCTTTTACAAATTTATTGACAACATCGGACAGACCCGGCACTCCGGATAACAAATTATTATACTCTTTGTTAGAGATAGTATTAAGTACATCAAGTTCATTTCCTTTACTGAACCAGTTAGTAATTTTCTGATAAGGGTTATCAGCTTTTGTTTTTTTCAACTGATCCGGGGTAGGGAAGTATTTTTCAAAAATTGTTTTTATAGCCTTACCAATTAATATATTTGCGACTTTATAGGGGCCTTCTTGTTCACCTTCGTATACTAATTCTACTTTCCCTGTGATTGCAGGTATCACACCATATAAGTCTGAAACTCTTACAATTGTATTCTTGTCATTATTTAATATTCTTCGTCGTTCGGCAGTACTAACAAGATTTTCATAAGCAGAAATTGTTAAACGCGCAGATACACCACTTTTGGAATCTATGTATTCACTCTCCCTGGCCTCAAAAGCAATCTGCTCTACAAGATCTTTTAATAGTTCTGGGACTATTACTGTCTCATCTTGCTCGGCAGAAGTAGTTGCTTCCTGGTTTGTTATTTGTTTTGATAGCTCTATTGTTTTTGGATAATGAGTTAATATCTGACTATCGATTCTATCTTTCAGAGGAGTTACTATAGACCCTCTGTTTGTGTAATCTTCAGGATTAGCTGTAAATACAAATTGTATATCTAGAGGGAGGCGGATTTTAAATCCTCTTATCTGGATATCAGATTCCTGCAGCATATTAAAAAGTGCTACCTGGATTCTTGCCTGCAAATCAGGTAGTTCATTAATGACAAATATAGAGCGGTGTGATCTCGGAATAAGTCCGAAATGAATAACCCTTTCATCAGAATAAGGTAATTTAAGTGATGCAGCTTTTATAGGATCAACATCACCAATCAAGTCTGCAACAGAAACATCAGGAGTGGCTAATTTTTCAGTATATCTTTCACTTCTATGAATCCAGCTGATTTTTGTATTGTCACCATCTTTAGCAATAACATCTTTGCCATATTTTGAGAGTGGCATAAGCGGATCATCGTTTAGTTCGCTTCCTTCAATAATTGGAATATATTCATCCAGAAGATTTATAAGTAATCTTGCTATTTTAGTCTTTGCCTGTCCACGCAAGCCTAACAAAATAATATTATGGCGTGACAATATTGCTGTCTGTATATCCGGAATTACTGTATCATCATATCCAAGAATGCCTTCAAAAGGATTATGACTATTTTTCAGACTGTCTATTAAATTATTTCTTAGTTCATCTTTAATCGAGATTGATTTATATCCACTTTTCTTTAATTTTCCAAGTGTATTAATTTCGCGATTATCCATAAATAAGAATTCTCCGGTTCAGATATAATTTATTAAAATAATGAAAGGTATCTACTTTACGCGCTTTCGCCTGTTTCTAATATAATCCTCAAAAATATAATCACCAAGTCCATTAAGGCTGCTGTAAAAAGCTCTTCCACCGTTAGTTTTAGTAAATTCCCTTACAAATTGTTGCAGATAAGAATCACGGGCAATCATAAAAGTAGTAATCGGTATTCCTAATTTTCTGCAGCGGGCAGCTTGGTCAAGAGTTTTGTTCATAATTTTTCTATCCAAACCAAAACTATTTTTATAATATTTCAGCCCTTCTTTAAGACAGGTTGGTTTCCCGTCAGTTATCATGAATATTTGTTTATTCGAGGTCTTTCTTCTCCTTAATATATCTATTGATAATTCGAGTCCTGCTACGGTATTAGTATGATAAGGACCAACATTTAGGAAAGGAAGATCTCTAACTTCTATCGGCCAGGCATCATTACCAAAAACTATTACATCGAGAGTGTCTTTTGGATATTTTCTTGCTATTAATTCTGATAAAGCCATTGCAACTTTTTTAGCTGGTGTGATTCTGTCTTCACCATATAAAATCATTGAATGTGAAATATCTATCATTAATACTGTTGAAGTTAGCGCCTTAAAATCTCTTTCTTCAACTTCCAGGTCATTCTCAGTCAGGTTGAAATCATCTAGCCCGTGGTTTATTTGAGCATTTTTTATTGAATCAGTCATATCTATCTGATCCATACTATCGCCAAAGTAATATTCGCGCCTGTCTGATGTACTTTCATCACCCTGACCTGTATAGGGTGTCCTATGGTTTCCTCTTGTTGATTTCTTGAGCTTACCAAAAATTTCTTCAAGTGCTTGCTTTCTTATTGACTGTTCACTCCTTGCTGTAATAATTAGTCGATCATTTTCATCTTCATTTATATAATTTTTGTCCTTTAACTCCTGTATAAAATTACCAACACCGTATTCATTATCGGTAAGACCGTACTTTTGATCAATCTGATTCAACCACTCCAGTGCCTGTGCTACATCACCCGAAGCGATTGTCAGTAATTGAAGAAATATTTTCAGTAAATCTTCAAACTTTTTCTTCCCTGGATCTTCAGGGATGAAATCTGTAAATCTTATCCCGATCATAGTTTATAAAATGATGTGTGACTATAAAAATATTATAAAAGTTAAGTATTTCAAGTGCAAAAAATATATTTATAATAATTTCTTGTTCGTTAAAAAGGAAAAGGCTAACTAACGGATAATATAGTATAAAATAAAATTAAAAAGGGATCAAATAATGATCCCTTTTCACCGGAGTTATTTTTTCTTATCAAGAGGTATTCGCTTTTCAAGAATATTATCTATTAACTTATATTCTTTGGCTTCTTCCGCAGTCAGAAAATAATCCCTGTCACAATCTTTTGTAATCTGGTTCATAGTTTTACCGGTATGTTCGACTAGAATCTTATATAGTGTTTCTCTGGTTTTAATCATTTCCTTGGCGTGAATTTCAATATCTGTAGTTTGTCCCTGCAAACCACCGACCCATGGCTGATGTATCATTATTTTAGCATTGGGTAACGCAGTACGTTTTCCTGCAGCTCCTCCGGCCAAAAGAATAGCTCCCATACTTGCTGCCATGCCAACACATATAGTAGCAACATCCGGTTTTATATATTTCATTGTATCGTAAATTGCCAGCCCCGCGGTAACGCTGCCACCAGGAGAATTGACATATAAATTAATATCTTTATCGGAATCTTCGGCCTCAAGAAAAATCAACTGAGCTATTATTAAACTGGCAATATGGTCATCGATTGCTGTGCCTACAAAAACAATACGTTCACGTAATAAACGTGAGAATATATCCATCCCTCTTTCGCCGCGTCCAGTTTGTTCAATTACATACGGAACGAGCTGGGCTTGAAATTCATTGTTCTTACTCATTTAGTCTCCTTTTCTTCGGTTTTTGAAAACTTTTCAGGATCTACCTTTTTAATTTTATTATTTTCTTTGAGGAAATCAAAAAGCTTTTTATCGAGCAATTTGTCTCCATAGTTTGACGATTTATAATAGTTCATAAGTTTCTCAATGTCTATTCCTGTCTTTTCAGAATCTTTCTTTGCTAATTCTTTCAAGTCTTCATCAGAGGTTTTTATATCTTCCTTTTTTTGAATTTCTGATTTTATAAGAAACCATTTAACTTCATTTTCGGCATTCGGTAATAATTTTTTGGTTGCCTCTTCTTTATTAAATGCTTTATACTTTTCTTTTTTAGCATGCTCTTCTTCGTGCTTGACAAGCTCATTCAATATATTATACACAAGAGTTTTTGGGGGATCAAAATTATTATATTTTATTATCATGGAGATCAGTTTGCTGTTTAAAATTTCTTCCATTCTCTGATCATAAAAACCCTGTATATCTTTTTTAATATCAGCCCGCAACTCTTCTTCAGTTGACACCTTATCTTTTGTAACTTTTTTAATCAGTTCCTCATTTAATTCAGGAAGAACAATTTTTTCTATCCCATTTATGTTGGCTATATAATTATAAGTTTCTTCAATTTTTTCTTCTTTACCTTCGCTGTTTTTAATTGTTCTATTGTCTTTAAAAGAGAAACTGAAAGTTTCGCCTGCCTTTTTACCTTTTGCATTTTCTACTATTTCTTGCTGAACTTTTTCATTCGAAAGGTCAATTTGTATCTTTTCAGGTTTTGAATTTTTGAAGATTTCGCCGTTCTCATCAACCCGGGTTATTTCGAGATCGAGCTGATAATTTCTATCATCACCTACTACTTCTGCTGTTTCTTTAGTACTGTTGGCCCTAGTTATATACTCAATTTCTTTTTCAATGTCTTCGTCTTTTACACTGAAATCGGGAATCTCAATTTCCATTTCTTTATAATTATTTACTTCAAGTGTAGGATAAGTTTCATAAACTACTTTAAAATAAAGATCATTGCCTGGATTAAATTTTATGTCTTTTAAAAAAGGTTGCCCGATTGGTTTTAGTTCTTTTTCCTTTGAGATTTCCCAAAAACGATTATTAGCAACTTTTTCAGAGGCTTCATATTCAAGGGTATCGCCGTACATTTTTTTCAAAACGCTTATTGGTGCTTTGCCTTTTCTGAAACCCGGTAGTTGTATTTTCCTGGTTTGCTTTTGTACTTCTGTTTCTATATCCGATTTTATTTCATCATATTTGAAAGTAGCTTCAAGTTCTCTTTCAGATGCATTTACGTCATTAATTTTTACGTCCAATTTTACCTCTTTTTGATCTTGCTAATTTTGTGTGCGAGAACGGGGACTCGAACCCCGACACCTTGCGGTACTAGATCCTAAGTCTAGCGCGTCTGCCAATTCCGCCATTCTCGCTTATTTATTAATTGAAATTGACTCTCTTATTCTTAATAAGTTTTGATTATTAACATTTTGAAGGTTTCCTGCAGAAGGAAAAATAACCTATATTTCAGGGAATTTATCTGAAAAAGACTAAGTCATTTTCAAAATTTTTAAACTTAAATATACAGTTAACGGCAATGTTTAGCAAATTAGTTGTAGTTTAGGCGAACTTCTAATATGTTAGGATAAAAGGACTTGCTGAAAAATCTTAAACTAAATTCGTAATAAATCTTTAGGATTTTTAGCGTAGATTTACGTATTTTGAAACCTAACGCAAAATTTTTCCCTCAAATTAACTGTTTGGTGATGAATGAAATTCAAATACGTTACCTTAACAGATACTGGTCTTAAAAGAACAGAAAATGAAGACTCATTTGGTGTTTTTGAAGTGGAGAATGGGCTTTTGGCAGTTGTATGTGATGGCTTGGGTGGTAATAAAGCCGGCGACATCGCATCAAAACTAGCTGTCCAGACTATTTCAACAACGTTTCAAAACCTAGAAGAGGTAGAATATCTTGAGAGGATAAGACTTTCCATTCTCGAAGCCAATAAGATTGTAATGGAAGAATCAAGCAAGGATTTTGACAGAAAAGGAATGGCTACTACTGTGGAAGCCTTATTTCTTAAAGATGATACTGCATACTGGGGACACGTAGGTGATTCCAGACTATATTATCTTAAAAACAAAAAACTAAAGCAACTTTCCAAAGACCATTCTTTAGTTCAGAAGTTAATTGATGAAGGTTACTTAACATTAAAAGAAGCGGAAAATCATCCGAATAAAAATATAATAATGAGAGCACTTGGTGATAGTGAAAACGTTGAAGTTGATGTAAGCAAACTAAAAATAAATCCTGACGATTCCTCAAAATTTTTTATATGCACTGATGGTGTTACCACAGTTATACAAAATAATGAACTCGAAGAAATTTTAATAAGTGATAATTCCCATTACATTTCTGAAGTAATTGCTAATCTTGTTGAAAAAAGGGGAGCACCTGATAACTATACCTTTGTTATCATTACCGGGATGTAAGTGTTTATGGTTGGTGAAGTAATTGAGAACTACAAAATTGTTAGTGTGCTCGGTGAGGGAGGCATGGGTGTGGTTTATAAAGGCTTCGATCTGAAACTCGAAAGATTTATAGCTCTGAAAATTTTGAATGATCAAGCCCTTAAAAACCCACGTTTTGTTGAGCGATTCAAAAGAGAAGCGAAACATCAGGCAAAATTAAATCATACCAATATTGTTCCGGTTTACGGATTTACAGAAGGCAATGGATTACTGGGAATAGTTATGGAGTATGTTCCAGGTATAACCCTTTCAAGTATGATTGAGAGAAAGGGTAAACTGGAGTTGACCGAGGCAATTAAAATACTAAAACAGGTTTTAGCTGGCGTAGGGTATGCTCATTCAAAAGGATTTATTCACAGGGATCTAAAACCTTCAAACATTATTATAAATCAGGACGGTGTTCCCAAAATTATGGATTTCGGAATTTCAAAATCTCTCCACGACGTTAAAGGAATAACAAAAACCGGAACGAAACTCGGTACTGTATTGTATATGAGTCCTGAACAAATTAAGGCTCAGGAACCAACAATTCTAAGTGATATTTATTCTCTAGGTATAACTTTTTATGAGATGCTCAGTGGAAAAACTCCTTTTGAAGCTCCAACAGATTTTCATATTATGGAGGCTCATCTAAAAAAGAATCCATTAAAACTTTCAAGCCAGTTTGACAATATACCCGCATCTGTCGACTCAGTTTTAGGCAAGGCATTGAGCAAATCAACTTCCAGGAGGTTTCAATCCTGTGAAGAATTTGCCGGAGATCTTGATTCCATTTCGCTAAAGCCCTATAAGAAACCCAAGCGAACAAAAAAAATTACCAAGCAAGTTAATGTCAGATTTAAGCCCAGGAAATTTTTAAGAAGATTAAAAATATTTGTTATAACCATATTTGCTTTAGCTGCTTTTTCTGCATTGGGATATTTCGTTTATCAACAAGTTTCAGAACTCCTGGCATCCGGTAATAATAAAGGATTTAAGCTATTTGGTGATGGGACAAACTCATCTGAGGCTAATTCATCCTACTTAGCCAGGTCAAATTGGAAACAAGTTGAATGTCCTATAACAACCGATTTGAACGGAGTAGCTTTCATTGATGACTCAGTTGGTTTTGCATGCGGTACTAATGCAGCATTAATTAAAACAACTAATGGCGGGAAAAAATGGTCGGTTATTCCTTTTAAGAATTCTAGGACAACATATTTTGACATTAAATTTTTTAATGCTTCGATTGGTATTATAGCTGGCGAAAAAGGGACAATACTTATTACATATAATGGTGGGAGAAACTGGGGGCATATTCGGACTGATGTTAGTGAATCGTTATTTGGGATTAAGATATTACCAAACTCAAATATCGGATTTATTGTTGGAGGAAACGGAGCAATTTTGAAAAGTACTGATTCAGGAAATACTTGGAAAAGAGTCCTATCTCCCTCAAGGGATCTGCTTTATAATTTGGATTTCTCAACTAATAGAGTTGGCTTTGCAGTGGGCTGGAATGGTGAACTGCTAAAAACGACTGATCAAGGAATTACCTGGAATAAAATGAAACGACTTAGTGATTCCTATTTTCGTGGAATTTGCTTTCTAAGCAGTAAGGTTGGTATTGTTACTGGCGGAGGTGGCGAAATTTTTAGAACTAGTGACGGAGGCACTGACTGGGAAGAAGTATCTTCGGGGACAATTTCAGGACTTTATTCAGTTTCATTTATCGATAACAATAAGGGGATAATCCTTGGAAACAGTGGCGAGGTTTTAGTAACTGATGATGGAGGAGAAAGCTGGGAATCAACAGGCAAAGGGAAATCCGGAGCATTAACACAGCTTTCAATTTTACCATCAAAGAAAATAGTTGTAGTAGGCTATGGTGGTACAATTCTTTTGGCCAATAATAAGTAAATTGTTTTTGCCAGCTTGTATATTTAAGTTGTTTCACTAATTATCTTTTAGTTATTGAATCATAAAAGAAATACAAAAAGTCTTGGATAAATTTGTAATTCGTGGCGGTAAAAAATTAACAGGTGGCGTAAAAATTAATGGCGCCAAAAATGCTTCTCTCGCTTTAATGCCGGCATCGTTGTTGTCTACAGGCAAGTCAGTTCTTTACAATACGCCTGAATTGAATGATGTATTTACGATGCTGAAGCTTCTTGGCCATTTGGGGGTTAAATCACAATTCAAAGACCATACTCTTGAACTGGATACTACCAATATAACCAGTCAGGATGCTCCTTATGAGCACGTAAAGAAAATGAGAGCTTCCGTTTATGTATTAGGTCCGCTATTGGCTAGGTATGGCACAGCAAAGGTGTCTCTTCCCGGAGGGTGTGCATGGGGACCAAGGCCAATAAATTTGCATCTTGAAGGCCTGAAAAAAATGGGTGCTGAGATCAATCTTTCTGGAGGGTACATTATTGCTAAAGCAAAAAAATTAAAAGGAACAAAGATAGATTTTGATATATCATCAGTTGGAGCGACAGGAAATTTATTAATGGCTGCCACACTTGCAGAAGGAACAACAGTAATTAATAATGCTGCCAAAGAACCAGAGATAACTAATCTTGCTAATTATCTTTTGAAAATGGGAGCAAAGATTGGCGGCATCGGAACTTCGGTTTTAACTATTGAAGGTGTTGACCAGTTATTTCACAGTGAAATTGAAACAATTCCTGACAGAATTGAAGCCGGGACTATCTTAATTGCAGCGGCGTTAACCGGTGGAAAAATAAAGATAAGTGGTATTTTACCTGAATATTTTGAAACTGTTCTCTTAAAACTTGAGGATAGTGGCTGTAAGATATTAAAGAACAATAATATAATTGAATTAACAGCAAGCAAAACTTCAATAAGTCCGGTTAATATAGAAACTTCAGTTTTTCCAGGCTATCCTACTGATATGCAGGCTCAATGGATTGCATACATGTCTTTGGCTGATGGTGTATCTGAAATTAACGATACAATATACCTTGATAGATTTTCACATGTTCCGGAACTAGTCAGATTGGGAGCAAACATCAGTGTTAAGAAAAACAAAGCGATAGTGAAAGGTGTAAAAAAATTAAGAGGAGCAAAAGTAATGTCGACTGACCTGAGAGCAAGTGCAAGCCTTGTATTAGCCGGATTGGCAGCAGATGGAACAACAGAAATTCTCAGGGTTTATCATTTGGATAGAGGTTATCAAAAGATTGAAGAAAAATTACGTGCACTGGGTGCTGATATTGAAAGAGTACCGGGAGCTGAATTTTAGTTGTGAATTCATTCACAATTATATTAGAAAATTATAAAAACCTGCTTATATACCTTCTTATAATCTTTATCTTCAACATTACTTTTCTGTTTTTTCCTTTAGTTAATGTTTTCGGGTTTGAATTTTCTCTTGCCAATTCTGTGCTCTTATTCTTTGTTTCAGGCATTTATACAATAAATTATTTTACTAAACGAACAAATTTAATTGAGCCGAATAGACCTGGAATTAAGAAAACCGCAATTGCCTTTTTAATTTTTTTAATAGTACCTCTTGTTATATCACTGGTCTATTCTTTCTTCACAATGTTTTGCTCGGTTAAAGATGGATTTCTGTTTTATCTTGTTATTACTTTTCCGTCCGTAATATTAGGCTCAGCAACAGGACTTTTGACTTTTACGTATTTCAGAAAGTTCAGAATTATAATCTTTATTGTAATTACAGTTTTAATCTTAACTATGCCACTTTTTGAGTTCTATTATAATCCTCAAATTTTCTTTTTTAACCCTGTATTTGGTTTTTTCCCCGGAACAATTTACGATGAGGGAATTAAAGTTAGTACAAAGTTAATTCTCTACAGGACTCTAAACCTGATATTTTTCGGGAGTATAATTTTATTAATCCTCAAAAACATAAATAAAAAATTTTCTAAACTTTTTATAGGTATTTATGTAATAGTAGTTTCATCTCTCTTTGTTTATCTTTCACCTATATTTGGATTTTCAGTAACTAACAATAGTTTACAGAAGAAATTAGAGAATAACTTTCAGACAACACATTTTAATATTTATTTTTCTGTTAGTATTCCAAACAACATTGCCAAAAAAATTACTCTTGAACACGAATATGATTATGAGCAATTATCTGAGTTTTTTAAACTTCATCCTGATGATAAAATAACATCATATGTTTTTGATTCATATGAACAAAAAGGAAAATACTTCGGTTCAGAAAATGCAGATATAGCAAAACCATGGCTAAAACAGATATATATATCAGCAGATAGTTATGATCAGACCCTGAGGCATGAACTTGCACATGTATTTGCAGCTGGCTTTGGAACAGGAATTTTTAAAGTAGCTGCTGGGCTTAATCCTGCTCTGATTGAAGGAGCAGCAGTTGCTGCAGCTCCTTTCTACGATGAAAATTCAATTCATTATATGGCTGCATTGGCTTATAAAAATAATTATAAAATTAAAATTGAACATTTATTTACCGGATTGAATTTTTTCGGGAGTGTATCATCGCTCTCTTATATATATGCAGGTTCATTTTCTAAATTTTTGATCGAGCGGTATGGTATTATGAAATTTGAGAAGTTGTATTCTGATTTGAATTTCAACGAAGTCTATAATGAACCAGTAGAAAACCTTACAAAGACATATTATAATTTTTTGGATTCTCTACACGTAGATAAAAATATCAATAAAGCTAATTATTATTTTGGGCGACAGACTATTTTTCGAAAGGTGTGTCCACGTTATATAGGAGAAAGACTGAAAACAGCAAGAGATTATTATTTTAAGAAAGACTTTGAGAGTGCCAAGAATATATTTAAGGAGATTTTGCAAAAAACAAATAATTATTCAGCGTTGATAGGCTTGTCTTCCATATTAGTAAAAATGGATGATACTCCCGAAGCGGCTGAAATTATAAAATCTAATATCAGCAAATTTGTTAATACTGCTTACTATTATAATTTAGAACTAAGGCTGGCTGATCTTGAGGTTTTAAATTCTAATTTAATTTTTGCTGATTCGTTATATAAGAAGTTAGTTACAGAAAAACCTAATAGATTTTTACTAAATATTTCCAATATGAGATTGCAGTTGTCAAAGCATTCTTTACTCCAAGAATATGTAAATGGCACAAATAGTCAAAGACTTCAAATTCTTAAAAAATTAAATTCAATTGAATTTTCATATAGTAGATTCCCGGTATTGATTGAACTTTCCCAAGGCCTTGGCGTAAATTACAGGGAATTTCTTACAGAATTCAATACTAATTTTAAGGTTGAGAATTATACAGATAGTTATGCAATGTATAAATTATCTGGTTTTATGATGGATAATTTGGACTTTAATAATGCGAGAAAAATAGCTGAATTATCAATGAATTTTAAGGCAGACGAAAATTTTAATGAAATACTCCGGGCAAATTTTGAAAAAGCAAATTGGTTTTATTATAATGCCGATAAAATTTTAGATAACATAAAATAAAGACAATGGAAGTAATTCGATGGCGGACCAGGAACTAAATAGCACAAATAATATTACGATTTTAACATATCTAGTCGGATTTGTCGCTTTTGTAATATTCGTTTATGTGTTGATTGTACTTAAGTCGATGCTAATTCCTGTTACTATTGCTATTTTTATGGCGTACCTTTTACATCCGGTACTTGAATATTTTTATCATAAATATAAAATCCCCCGCTGGTTAACTGTTTCTTTCCTGCTAATTGCAATGTTCGGGCTCTATTATTTGTTCGGTCTGGTATTAGCATCGAATTATGATATATTCGCCAATAAAATTGAGTCTTATGCCAACAGGCTTGTAAACTTTCTTGAAGGGATATTAGCTTCATTTAATATTACTTTTCAGGAAATGGGAGAGCTGTTAAACTTCAAAATAGAGAAATTCGATGCAGGTTCAATCTTTCAGGGTTTGTTTAAAGCTGGTGTTATTCAGAGTGTTTTTAATTCTCTGACAACTTTATTGAATTATCTTTTTGTTTCATTGCTCTTCTGGATATTTATGATTCTGGGTAAAAACAAATTCGAACAAAGAGTCAGATTTGCCTTTAAAACCCGTGGAAAAGTTGTCGGAAAAATATTAGGAACAATAAATACACAACTTCAGTCATATCTGATTATTAAAACAATTATAAGCCTAATAACTGCTGTAATTGTCACTATTATTCTTTGGATTTACGGTATTGATTTCCCCATCGCCTGGGGAGTTTTAACTTTCCTATTTAATTTTATTCCGAATATTGGTTCAATATTAATTTCAATCTTTCCGATCCTAGTTGCACTTATAGAATATGGGTTTGGTTTTACTTCAGTTTCACTTGCAATTTTATTATTTCTGAATCAGAGTGTAATGGGTAATTTAGTTGAACCTCACTATTTGGGAAGACAGATGGGATTGAGTACAGTGTTTGTCCTTTTTTCTCTTATATTCTGGGGGTGGGTATGGGGAATTGTTGGAATGTTCTTATCTGTTCCTATTGCAGCTACGATAAAAATTATTTTTAGTAATATTGAACCTCTTAAACCTATTGCAATTATTATGGGAAATGGGGTATATGATCAAAGTGATAGTTAGGTCTGCGTAGTATCTCTCCTTATTTTTTCAACCATTTTCTCGTTAAAATATTTTATCTTTGTATTTTACAATGGGAAATTACTAATGAATTTTAAAAAAAAATTAAAAGAATATTCTTTTCTTAAGGCTGCCTCTGAACTTGCAGATTCGATGGGGTATGAGATTTTTATTGTTGGCGGATTTGTTCGGGATATAGTTTTAACTCGTGATCGGAATGAGATCGATTTTCTTGTAATAGGGGATGGTCCCGACTTTGCTTCAAAGTATGCTAAAGATCTTGGTATAAAAAAAATCTCAATATTCAAAAACTTTGGAACGGCTCATTTCAAATATCATGATTTTGACCTTGAATTTGTAGGTGCAAGGAAAGAATCGTACAGAAAAAACAGTAGAAATCCAATAGTGACAACTGGGTCTTTTGATGATGATATAGACCGTCGCGATTTTACCATTAACACCCTTGCAATTTCCTTAAACAAAAACGATTTCGGAATGTTAATTGATAAATATGATGGATTAAAAGACATAAAAGGAAAAATAATAAAAACTCCGCTCAATCCCCTTGACACTTTTAATGATGATCCTTTAAGAATATTGAGAGCGTTCAGGTTTGCCTCTCAGCTTAACTTTAAAGTAGATGAAAAGATATCAGATGCGTCAGATCAGTTAAGGGAGAGATTAAAGATCGTCTCACAGGAAAGAATCACTGATGAATTTTTTAAGATATTAAGTTCACCTATTCCTTCAGTTGGATTAAAATTGCTTCAAAAAACTAACGTAATGGAAAGTATATTTCCTGAAGTTGCAAGACTTTCAGGTCAGGAACAAAGGCAGGATTATCATCATAAAGAAGTCTTTTTGCATACCTGCAAAGTTGTTGATAATATTTCAAAGGTTACTGATAATGTTTGGCTCAGATTTGCAGCGTTAGTTCATGATATAGCAAAACCGCAAACTAAAAAATTTGTTGATGGCATCGGCTGGACATTTCATGGCCACGAAGAAGTTGGTGCAAGAATGATGAAGGGAATATTTAAAAGATTGAAGTTACCATTAAATAAATTGGAGTATATTGAAAAACTTGTAAGATTACACTTACGACCTATTGCATTAGCGAAAGAAGAAGTTACTGACTCAGCAATAAGAAGATTTATTGTGGATGCCGGAAAGGACCTTGAAGACCTGATTATTTTGTGCAGGGCTGATATAACCAGCAAGAATGAAGCAAAGGTTGCTAAATATTTAAATAATTATGAAAGAGTAATGAAAAAGGTTTGGGAGGTTGAAGAGAAAGATAAATTGAGAGCATTCCAATCGCCGGTACGTGGTGATGTAATAATGGAGGTGTGTAAATTGAAACCATCCAAGAAAGTTGGGATAATAAAAACAACAATTGAAAACGCAATACTGGATGGTAAAATTGGTAATAATTATGAAGAAGCATACGAGTACATGCTTAAAATAAAAGATGAAATTATTTAGCTGGATGATTTTTTTAAGTCCATGAGAGTTATTCTCCTTCCTGTAATTTATAAAACCCAAAGCTTAAGTTAGTTGTCAAAAAAGGCAGAATTCGGAGGTGCTTAATAAACCGAATATGTAATTATTCTACCGTTCGTACTTAAATTAACCTTAGAGGGCAAATAAATGCTATTTTTATGCCGGAATTGGAAGAATTATAATGACGTAGAACTTTTACATTTTTTGATTCTAAGTAACCTTTTTAGTTTAATAAACGTCCTAATAAATATTTATAAACGGAGAGAAGATGCGAAATCTTATTAGTTTGTTATTCGTTTTATTTTTCACAGTGATTTCATTTGGTCAGAATAATCTGACGCTGGATGAAGCGATAAGAATTGCATTACAAAAAAATACAACCTTGAAAAAAGCAGAAAATAACCTTGACAATTCGGAATCGAATGTAAAAGTAGCTTACGGTAATTTTTTGCCGAAGTTAAATGCAAGCGGTTCATGGAGTTGGAATAGATCTGAAGATGCCGGAGGTTACAGAAATCTTGGTGGTACTGTTATAAATGTTCCACCAACAACTTCTGAAAGTCGTTATTACAACGTTGGTGTAAATTCATCAATTACTATTTTTGATGGATTATCGAATCTTGCAACTCTTTCACAAAGTAAAGAAAACCTTGAATCAGCAAGATTAATGTTAGAAAACCTTAAACAAAATATAGTTTTCCAAACTATTAGGCTATATTATACAGTGGAAAACGCTCAGCAACAAATGAAGGTGCAGGAAGATAATGTAAAGTGGAATAAAAGGAGCCTTGAAACTATTACGGAAAGGAATAAATTGGGTGCTGTTACGCTTGCGGATGTTTATACGCAACAGGTACAAGAAGGTAATGCTGAACTTGCTTTAATACAGGCTAAGAATACGTACGAAACCGCAAAAAGTACCTTGTTAAGTTATCTTGCTTTGAATGTGCTTGAAGATTATACTCTAACTGATTCACTTACTTCCCAGGAAAAGCAAGTATTAAACAAAAAATTAAGTGAGGACTACAACGATCTCACTGAATTAGTCAACAAAGCACTGACTACAAGACCTGATTATAAGAGTGCACAGTTAAATCTTGAGAGTGCACAGGACGGTTTAACTATTGCAAGGTCAGGTCATTTCCCAAGTTTGACCGGATCAGCAAGTTATGGTTTAACTGCATCCACTCCAAACTGGAATGACCTTAAAAAATCAAAAACCTACACTTTAGGCTTAAATCTGAGTGTACCAATTTTTTCCGGATTTAGAATTTCCAATGCTGTTCAGGCGGCAGAAGTAAACGAAATGAACAGTCAACTTACATTAAATGATCTTGAAAGAACTATAAAACAAAATATTCAGCAAACATATCTGGATTTGCAGGCAGCGGAAAAAAGCCTTGAAGTAAACAAAACAAATCTTGCATCGGCAGAAGAAAATCAGAAAATCCAGGAAGAGAGATATTCTCTTGGGTCCAGTACTTTGCTCGAAGTATTAACTGCAAATTCAAATTATACTGCTGCTCGCTCGAATTTAATAAGTGCTCAGTTCTCTTATATACAATTAAGTCAGCAACTTAAGTTTTATTTAGGCGAACTTGAATACAAAAAATATGAATAAAAATTTAACATAGGAGAATAAATTAAATGGCTAACGGGAAAAAGAATAAATCGAAAAAGAAACTTTTTATATTCGGCGGAATTGGGGTGTTAATTCTAGCTCTGATAATTATTGCTTTTGTAGGAGGGAGCAAGGATGAGATAATCCCGGTACAGATTGAAAAAGTTATGAAGAGAAACATAACTCAAACTGTTTCCGCAACAGGTACAATTAATCCAGAATTCAAAGTTGTCATAACTCCTGAAGTTAGTGGCGAAATTGTTTCTTTACCTGTTGAAGAAGGAGATAAAGTAAAAAGTGGTGAACTTCTTTTGAAGATCAGACAGGATGCATATATTGCACAGGTTCAACAGTCTGAAGCTAATCTTACAAGCGTTAAAGCAACACTGAATATGAGAAAAGCCGACCTTGACAAGTTAGCGTCTGATTATAATAGGATTAAAGAACTGCATACGAAAGGTCTTTCCAGCGATTCTGAACTTGAGGCTGCAAAAAGTTCTTATCTTTCTGCAAAAGCACAGTATGAAGGTGCGCAGGCTAATGTAGCTCAAAATGAAGCTGCTTTAAAAGTACAGCAGGATAACCTGAGAAAAACGACAATCTATTCTCCTATGGATGGTATAGTTACGCAGCTTAACATGGAACTTGGTGAGAGAGTTCTTGGTAGTAATTTTACACAAGGTACAAATATAATGACGGTTTCAGACCTTAATAATATTCAGGCTGTTGTTGATGTTGATGAAAATGATATAGTACTTGTTCACGTTGGTGATACTGCAAGAGTAAAAGTTGACGCATTTGGAGATAGAATTTTTAGAGGTCTGGTTCAGCAGGTCGGAAATAGCGCAATAACATCAGGGACCGGGACACAGGACCAGGTTGTTAATTTTGAAGTAAAAATAAAATTGATCGACACCGATAAGGGCTTAAGACCGGGAATGTCCTGCAATGCTAAAATTGAAACCGCCAGAAAGAAAGACGTTTTATCTGTTCCAATACAGAGTGTTACAGCAAGAACTTCAAATAATTTTATGATGGGCGAAAATAATGATCAGACTAATGATGGTGCACCTGCTAAGAAAAAAGAAGAAACAAAACCACAGGAAATAGTATTTGCTGTTAAAGATGGTAAAGCAAAGACAATTGATGTGAAAACTGGTATAAGTGACGATAATTATATTGAAATTAAATCTGGTTTGAAAGGTGATGAAGAAGTTGTTACCGGCAGCTATAAAGCCATTTCCAGGGATTTAAAAGATGGTGCTGCGGTACGTGTTGAAAAGAAAGGGAAAACAAGTCTAACAGAAAAAAAATAAACGGAATTTAATAAGATGAACATAATAAACATAGAACATATAGCTAAAATATACCAGGTCGGTTCTGAGCAGGTTCATGCATTAAGAGACGTAACTTTGAGGATTGATAAGAATGAATATGTAGCAATTATGGGTCCATCAGGTTCCGGTAAATCTACATTGATGAATATGCTTGGCTGTCTCGATACACCAACATCAGGGAAATATGAATTTTCAAGTTCAAGTGTAAGCGAGATGACAGATAATGAACTTGCAAAGATCAGGAATAAGGAAATAGGATTTGTTTTTCAGACTTTCAATTTGCTTTCCCGTTCGGATGCTCTTCATAATGTCGAACTACCTTTAATTTATGCGGGGATTCCTTATGCTGAAAGAAGAGAAAGAGCTGAAATAGCTTTGATAGATGTTGGGCTAAAAGATAGAATGCACCACAAGCCTAACGAACTCTCTGGGGGACAGAGACAGAGAGTTGCCGTTGCCCGAGCGCTTGTTACCAGGCCATCTATTATTCTGGCAGATGAACCGACCGGTAACCTTGACTCGAAAACAGGAGAAGAAATTATGATTTTGTTCAACGAAATTTATGAAAAGGGTAACACAATAATTTTGGTAACTCACGAAGAATATATTGCTGAACATGCTGGTAGAATTATCAGGTTAAAAGATGGTCTAATAGAAAAAGATGAAACCGTCAAACAGAGGTATATTCCTAAGCCACGTGCTGAAGTGGTCTGAAAAAGACGTTTAAATTATGTTGAAAATTAATTTAAAATTGTCTAAATCTTTATAAAAGAAGGGTTTTAAATGACAAATTTTATATTTGAACTAAAAGAAGGTATGATGATTGCTTTGAAAGCAATCAGGTCAAATAAGGTGAGATCAATTTTAACTATGCTCGGGATAGTAATAGGTATTACCTCTGTTGTGTTAATGACTACGGCAATTAACGGAATAGACAATTCCTTTCAAAAAGGAATTAGTGCCCTTGGTTCCGATGTGCTTTATATTGATAAATGGCCCTGGTTTGGCAATACCGATTGGTGGAGGGTTAGGAATCGTCGCAAAATTAGCCTGGAAGATTTTGAGAAATTCAAGGAATTAGCAAAACTACCTATTGCTGTTGCACCAGTAATTAATAGCAGGCAAACAGTCAAATACGAAGATAGAAGAGTTGACAACGTTTTTCTTAATGGCTCAAATCAGGATTATGTTAAAACAACGAATTTCACATTTGATGCAGGCAGATTTTATTCTGAAATAGAAGCAAAAGGTGCCAGGAATGTTGTTGTTATTGGGAGTGAGATTGAGAAAAATCTTTTTCCGAGAGGAGATGGTTTGGGTAAGACCATTAAGATTGGAAATGAAAATTTTAAAGTTGTAGGTATATTAGCAGAACAGGGAAGTTTTATTTTAGGTCCCTTTAATCCCGATAACCAGGTATTTGTTCCGATCGGGACAGTGTTTAAATATTTTATGAACAAATCCCGTGGAAGTGTAACATTAAATGTCCGTGCTTCTGGACCAGCTGCAGTTGCCGACACAAAAGTAGAAGCCGAAGGCATTATGAGAAAGGTTAGGGGATTATCTTACGATGAAGAAGATGACTTTGCTATTAATCAACAGGAAGCTCTTCAGCAAAGTTTTAATTCAATTGTTGGGGTTATACAAATAGCCGGGTTGTTTATAACCGGACTTGCACTTTTCGTCGGTGCAATAGGTATTATGAATATTATGTTTGTATCGGTAAGAGAAAGGACTAAAGAGATCGGGTTGAGGAAAGCCATTGGTGCTAAACGTAGGACTATACTGGGACAATTTATTCTTGAATCGTCCGCAATTTGTTTAATGGGCGGTCTTATAGGGTTATTGATTGCAATAATTCTAAGCTTCGTTATAAAACAATTTCTACCTACAACTGTTGAGTACTCTGCCGTTGTTATTGCAATTGTTGTTTCTTTAATAACCGGAATCCTTGCAGGTTTTGCACCGGCTTATACCGCTGCAAAGATGGATCCGGTAGAAGCATTGAGGTTTGAATAATGAAAATCACCGAAATATTTTCAATTTCTATACAGGCATTAAGAACAAATAAAATGAGAGCTCTCCTGACCGTACTTGGAGTGGTCGTTGGTATTTTTTCTATTGTCGTAATCATGACGATCATTACAATGCTTCAGAAAAGTATAGAGAACGGGGTATCACAGCTAAATAAAAATACTTTTCAGATTCAGAAGTATCCGCAAAATGGCGGCGGAGGCCCCGGCTGGAGAGAAAAATATGCAAACCGTAAAGACCTGACCCTTGAAGAATATTATAGACTTGAAGATGCTATGAGAGACCAGGTTCTGTATATGGGTGCAGAACAATGGCAATTTGGTAAAGTTGTGAAATATGGAAACAAAGAAACTAATCCGAATATTTCCATTGCAGGTGAAACCCTTGGTGGAGTAAAAACAAATAACTGGAATGTAGAGTATGGTCGTGATTTTATGCAAAATGATATTGATAGATCTACAAATGTTTGTATAATTGGTAAGGATATAGTTGATAAACTTTTCATTAATATTAATCCTGTTGGACAGGAAATTAGAGTTGATGGCTATCCGCTAAGAGTTATTGGTGTTTTGGAAGAGCAACCTCAAATGTTCGGTAACAGCCGGGATAACTATATTGTAATGCCTATTACAACATTTCAATCAATTTACGGAAAGTATAGTTACAGCGTCAATATTATGATTATGTCCAAAAGCAAAGAAGATTATGATCCGGTGATTGAATCAGCAATTGGCCATCTGAGAGCTATTAGGAAGGATCAGCCCGGTAAAGATAACAGCTTTGAGATTTTTAGTAACGAATCGATAATTACTCAGATAAATGATATAACTGCCGGAGTTAAGATTGGCGCACTGGTAGTTTCGATTATTGCACTACTTGCTGCAGGAGTCGGAATAATGAATATTATGCTTGTTTCCGTTACAGAGAGAACCCGAGAGATTGGAATTAGAAAAGCAATAGGAGCAAAAAAATATAATATACTTAATCAATTTTTATTTGAAGCAATTTTGCTTTGTTTGATTGGAGGAATCATAGGTATAGCTTTGGGTGTCGGAATAGGCAATCTTGCCGGAGGCTTTTTAAATGCACAGGCAGCTATTCCGTATGATTGGGTAGTAATTGGTTTATCTTTGTGTGTATTTGTTGGGGTTATTTTCGGGACGTACCCTGCTTATAAAGCTTCAAACCTCGATCCTATTGAAGCTTTGAGATATGAATAATATCAATTAAACCTTCTTAGTTAAATACTTGTCACAAATAAGAATGTCCGTAAATAATAACGGACATTTTTTCTATATTTACAACAAATTTTGATTATCTTAAATTCGTAATTATTAAAGCTTACAGTAAGCATTCAGAGGCATTGGTGAGAATTACTGAAATTATGCAGATCTCTCTGCAGTCTATTCAAGGGAACAAGTTACGAACTTTATTAACTGTTCTCGGCGTAGTAGTTGGTATTTTTTCAATAATTGTGATAATGACCATAATTACTATGCTTCAAAAAAGTATTGAAAATGGCCTGTCTGCTCTTTCCCAAAACACTTTCCAGATACAGAAATTTCCCATATTCCATTCACATGGACCGGGGGAATGGGCTAAATACAGAAACAGAAAAGATATTACATTAGAACAATTTGAGAGGCTTTCGGCTAAACTAACAGATGCCGCAGAAGTAGGTGGCGAACAGAAAAACGGAGGTGTGGTTGTTAAATATGGCAACGAGCAAACTAATCCCAACATTATGCTTTACGGAGAAACTGTTGGGGGTATTATAACTAATAACTGGAAAATTGCAGAAGGAAGAAGCATAAGACCTTCAGATGAAGAAAATACTAATTATGTGTGTCTGCTCGGCAAAGATATTATTGATAAACTTTTTCCCAACATCGATCCGGTTGGCCAGGTTGTTAGAATAGATTTAAAACCATTTTTGGTGATAGGAACTCTCGAGCCTGAGGCTGCAATGTTTGGTAATAGCAGGGATAACAGGGTGGTTATTCCTCTTACTACATTTCAGGCAATGTATGGTAAATATAATACCAGTGTAAATATTATGGTTATGGCTAAGGATAAATCGGATTATGACCGATTAATCGAAACAACTATTGGAGATATGCGTGTTATAAGAAAAGTTAAGCCCGGTGAAGATAATGATTTTGAAATTTTTAGTAATGAATCCTTAATCGGTCAGGTAAATAATATTACAGGCGGGATTAAAATTGGAGCAATGGTGGTTTCGATTATAGCTTTACTGGCTGCCGGTGTTGGAATAATGAATATTATGTTGGTATCTGTTACCGAAAGAACAAGAGAGATTGGAATTCGTAAAGCTGTAGGTGCAAAGAAAAAAAATATTATGACTCAATTCCTGATCGAAGCAGTTGTACTTTGTTTGATCGGTGGTATTATTGGTATTGTTTTAGGAGTAGGTATCGGTAATCTTGCCGGAAGCTTTTTAAATGCACAAACTGCAATTCCATATGACTGGGTTGCTATTGGTTTGTCACTTTGTGTCTTTGTTGGAATTGTATTTGGAACTTACCCTGCTTACAAAGCTGCTAATCTCGATCCGATTGAGGCACTCAGGTATGAATAAATAATAATAAAATCTGAAGCTTGAATCCATATTCTGTTAATTATTGTTTATAACAGCTACTTATTTTATCTTTCATTAAAGATTTTCAGGTCATTGATTTTTAGAGAGGCATTTAATATGAATCTCTTCGAAATAGTTCTTCAGGCCTTTCGGACAATAAAAGAAAATAAGCTCAGAACATCTCTTACAATTCTCGGAATTGTTGTCGGAATATTTTCTATTATAGTTATTATGACGATAGTAACTATGCTTCAGACGACTATAGATAACGGTGTATCGTTTCTGAGTAAAAACAGTTTCCAGATAATGAAATTCCCTGCAATAAATACCGGGGGACGCGCTGCGAGGGAAAAATACAGGAACAGGAAAGATATAACACTTGATGATTTCTACAGACTTGAGTCAATGCTAAAGCAGGCAAAATATATGGGAGCCGATAAGGCAGCAGGTGGTATTGTTGTTAAATACGGGAACAGGGAAACGAATCCCAATATCTGGGTTAGCGGTATAACTGAAGGAGTATTACGAACTGCTAATTTGACAATAGGAAGCGGCCGGGAAATAAGACAAACTGACATACAATATTCATCTGATGTCTGTCTGCTCGGTCCCGACATAGTTGAAAAGCTATTTCCCAATATCAATCCTCTTGGTGAACACGTAACTGTAAATGGAAGGCCTCTTTTGGTTATCGGTGTTTTCGAAAAACGCCCTCAGTTTTTCGGACAAAGTTTTGATAATTATCTCGTTATACCTATAACAACCTTTCATGCAATGTTTGGAGGGAAAAATACCAACGTTGATATTACTGTTATGTCTTATAGCGATGAAGATTATAATAGTTTAATAGAGTCTGCAATTGGTTATATGAGAACTATAAGGAAAGTTGAACCGGGAGAAGAAAACGACTTTGAAATTATGAGCAATGAATCTTTGATAGGACAGATTAATGATATAACCGGGGGAGTAAAGATAGGGGCTTTAGTTGTTTCCATAATTGCATTGCTTGCCGCAGGTGTAGGCATTATGAACATTATGCTTGTTTCAGTTACAGAAAGAACAAGAGAAATCGGGATAAGAAAAGCGGTGGGCGCGAAAAGAAAAAATATTCTTTTCCAGTTTCTTGTGGAAGCTGTAACACTTTGTATTATGGGAGGAACTTTTGGAATTTTAATCGGTGTGGGAATTGGAAACCTTGTAGGCGGACTTTTAAATGCAACTTCCGTAATTCCCTACGATTGGGTAATGATAGGCTTATCGATGTGTGTCTTTGTCGGAATTGTTTTTGGAACATATCCGGCCTATAAGGCAGCAAACCTCGATCCGATTGAAGCTTTGAGATATGAATAAAGAAAATTAAATTGAAAATCTTCGGGTTGAGTTCTTCTAAATTTTTCTTTGCTGTTTATACTTTTCTTAGTAATTTGTAGCTAAACACTCGGAATTGGGGAGTTATTTACTCCTGTTTAACTAAATATAATAAGTAAAAATAAATTTTGATTTTGTTTTATGGATAATATGCAACTTGTTTACCGGCTTTACGGGTTAACAGACGAGGAAATAAAGATTGTGGAAGGGGATTGATAACGGCAAACAAATAAGCCGCTAACCTGTCTGCCTTAGACAGATTAGCGAATAAGGTGTAAGAACTTTTCTTGAATTAGATAATTAAAGATTACACTCTTTTTAATTTCATCGGTTATCCGTTATTGCTTTTAGCTATTTATTAGTACGCAGTAAATTTATAACTCAACCTCAAGCAAAGCTGAAAATTCATACTTTTCGTGATGGAAAAGTTCAAGATTACGGCTGGTTGCAGGTGTCCCTGTAAACTGTTTCATGATATTTAATGTCAGGTTAAAATCTTCCGTTGTAAGATTTATGGTAGGTCCTAAAAAGGTAGCCTGCCCTAGGTCAGCTCCGAAAGTATTTTCATATATTCTGCTGTGTCGGAACTCAAAGCCGGCTGCAGCCAGGGGAGTGAACTGGTAAACAGCTCCTCCTGTTATTTCAAAATTAGTACTTTTTTCATTCGTGTCAATTTCCCTTTCAAACTCTGATGTAATATTTATTACTCCCGTAATGTTTTTGTAATTTTTTGATAGTATTATTTTCGGTTCAATTCCGGTTACGTTTTTGCCATACTCGAACTCACAGTAAACAGCCGGATCTATAATATCCTGGCCTATCTCTGTAAACCTATATCTAAGTTCCAGCGAATTAGATTCCAACTTGAGTGGTTCAGAACTGAAGGAATTATTTTCTGTACTTGTACCGTTAAAATTGAAATAGAATGAGGCTGTTAGTCTATCCAACACTCCATATTCAATTTCAAATCTTGGCTTATAATTGAGAAAAGTTCCGTTCATCTTGCCAAAATTGTTTTCTAGCATGAGTTCAAATTCAAACTCTCTTACAGGTAATGTGTCAGCGGTATAAGACCTTGCAAATTTTTTACCGTCCGCTAGTAAATTGCTTACCGGTAAGAAAAATAAAATTGTAATAATTAAGATTAGAGATAATTTCATGATGGTTTCCTTTTATTTTTATTAAGATTAAATCTAAATATATATAAAACGCCGTTTTTTAGCAAGAAAACCTGCAATATTTTAATTTCTTATTACACTATCTTATTGAAGACAGTAAGTAGTTCGTTATTTGAGGGAATAGATGTACTGGAATATTCCGAAGCTTTTCAAAGAAAATTTTTTAATAAGTTGTTCCCTGAGAAGGTATAGAAAGATGAAAGTTATTGGTATGATGTTGTAAATATTTTATTTATTTTCAGCCAGCAAACAATCGTTTCTTATAATTTTACTTTAGCTACAATATCTTACTTATTTACCTCGTTGTTCAACGCTTTTGCTATAGTATCCATAAGATCCTCACTGTTAAATGGTTTCACAATGTAGTGCGTTAATCCCTCCGAAAAAAAATGTTCTTTGTCTCCTTTCATAGCATAAGCTGTAATTGCAATGAAGGGTTTAGTCTTATTGTCTTTAAATTCTTTCAGATTTTTTGTTACTTCCATTCCGTTCATATTACCGGGCAGCCCTATATCCATTAAAAAGCCGTTATAATTATTCTCTTTTGCTTTCTTAAAGGCTTCTTCTGCATCCTTAGCCCAGTCCAGATCGTATTTATCCTTTATATATATTTTAAGTACATCGACTGTGGTTTTGTCGTCTTCCACAACAAGCAATTTTGGCTTTCCGCCTTTTGAATTTTTGCTTTGCATGATTATTACCCCTGATTTTGGTTATTGTTATGTTTAGTCTAGTTAATTAGCGGGAGCTTTAAAGTAAACGAGCTGCCTTTTCCTTCTTTGCTCTTTAAGGAGATGGTTCCTCCCATCAGGTCAGTACATTTTTTTACTATTGACAGGCCAAGGCCTGTGCCTTCAAATGATCTGTTGTACCCTTCACTTGCTTGTCTGAAAGGCTCAAAGATTATTTCTAGCGACTCTTTCGGAATACCGATACCTGTATCTCTAATCTCTATTATAGCTTTGGAATCTTCTTTTGTTGTTTTTATTTGTACAAAACCTGCTTTTGTATATTTTATTGCATTATCTAATATATTATCAATTATAGATATAAACAATAATTCATCTATCTTTGCACTCAGCTTTTCGTCAGGGAAATCAAAGTTAAGCGAAATACCTTTTTCCTCTGCTGCCAATTTGAACAGTTCAACCTGCTCATTTAAGAGCTTCACCAGGTCGCATTCTTTTAAAACGATCTGCAGTTGTTCCGATTCTATTTTTGAAATATCAAGTAGATTGTTCAATGTTTTGCTTAGCCTGTTTCCGCTGTTTTTTATCACAGCTATCATCTCTACTAATTTCTTGTCTTTTATTTCCTGTTCTAAGAATTCGGCGTAACCAAGGATTCCTATTAGTGGAGTTCTTAGCTCGTGGCTCATATTTGCAAGAAAGTTGCTCTTTAGCCGGTTCATCACTTCTGCTTTTTCCTTAGCTTCTTTCATTGCAATTTCAGCTTCCTTTTTCTCGGTTATATCCAATATCATTCCTGTTATTTTATCATAATTGAGCCTTGCACTTACTAGCGCGTGTATTAACTTATTCTCTCTAACAATAAAATCAATTTCATAGTTAGTAACATATCCATTTTCTTTTATGGCCCTGATAAATTTTTCTCTGTCTGAGGGACTGGCGTATAATTGTAATATTTTTTTACCTTTTAGCTCTTCTAAAGAATTTAAACCAATTGTGTCCAGGAAAATTTTATTTACAAATGAAAATTCTCCTTCTAGATTGCTCTCGTAAACCCCTATAAGTGCATTTTCGATCAGGTTGCGGTACTTTTCTTCCGATAATTTTAGTCTTTCTTCGGCTTTCTTCCTTTCGGTTATATCACGAACTACAGCTAAAACATAAGCCCTGTCAAGCTTAATGTATTTTACATTCACTTCTACAGCAAATTCAGTTCCGTCCTTTCTTCTAAGTGTGCTTTCGAATAATAAGCTTTCTTTTTCCCGCATTGTCTTTGTAATTTCCCGGAATTTTGATTCAGTTACATTAACATCGTAGTTAAATACTTTTAATGATAAAAATTCCTCTTTGGTATATCCTAATTGTTTAAATGATTTTTCATTGCAGTCCAGTACCTGTCCGTTTTCAGGATCGACTACTTCAATAGCATCGTTTGATTGCTCGATCAATGCTCTGAATATCTGTAATGATTCTCGTGATTTTTTTTTCTCTGTAATATCTTCCTGTACAGCAATAAAATGAGAAATTTTTCCGGTTTCATTTAATAATGGGTAAATAGACAGTAATTCCCAATAAGTGGTTCCGTCTTTTTTCTTATTCTGCAATTCTCCTTTCCATTCATTGCCTGAACGAATAGTATTCCACATTACTTTGTAGAAAGGTTTATCCTGATAACCTGATTTCAGAATCCGTGGATTTTTGCCAATTACTTCTTCTCTGGAGTAACCTGTCATCTCACAGAATCTATCATTTACATAGTCAATATCTCCATCGGGATTAGTAATTAAAACAGAGGCGGGACTTTGTTCTACAGCTCTTGAAAGTTTTTTTATTTCTTCTTCGGAAGCTTTACGTCTGGTTATATCCTGTGAAAGAATGAAAACCCCTTCGGGCACCGGCTCAAAACTCAGTTTAAACCAGCCCTTAGTTCCATCAGGATAGATAAATTCGTTTTCCATCTTTTGTGTGATTCGCTTTTCCATGCAAAGCTTCAACCGGGAAAACATTTCCGTATTCTCTATATCTGGATAGCATTTCATCATTGTTCTGCCAAGTAATTTTTCCTTTGTAGATTTAGAATGTTCCAGAGCTGTTTTATTGAGATACAGATATTTGTAATCAAAGCCGATTAACTGACAACCTTCTAGCATATTATCTAGAGTAGAACGTAGACGATTTTCACTTTCCCTGATAAGTTTATTCTGCTTTCTTTTCTCAGTTTCATCCTGAAAGACGATCACAACGCCAATAATTGTTCTGTCGATATCAAAAATAGGGGCTCCCGTATCCATAACTGGTATGTTTTTGCCCTCTTTTGAGATTAGTATTGTATGGTTTGCTAGTTCTTTTACGATCCCTTCTTTTAGTACTTTGTCGAGTATATTATTTTCTTTCTTACCTGTTTCCTCGTTGATAACCGGGTATATATAGTGAAGGTCTTTGCCTCTGGCATCTCTTGATTTCCACCCCGTAAGAACTTCCGCAGTGTTATTCATATACTGAACTTTACCATCAAGGCTAAGAGTTATTACTCCTTCGCCAAGGCTGTTCATCGTAATTTCAAACTTTTCATGGTTTTGCCAGAGTTCTCTTTCTTTATTGTATAATTCTTTAAAAATATTACGCTGGCGGTTATTATAGTACCAGCTTAATCCCAAACCTGCGATTACGAGCAACAGAATAGAGAATCCTGCAATTATAAATGCTTTACTGTATAATGTAGAATATATTTCGCTTTCATCAATTTTGGATACTATTATCCAGTTTGTAACGGGCAGTATCCGTGCATCAGCAAGCACTTCTTCGCCACGGTAATCTTTTCCTTCAATCATTCCAGCTATATCCGAAGCTGCCTGTATAGCAGGTGCATCAGTTTGTGTTAAAGGCATTTTAAACTTTAATACAGTATTATTTTTATGACAAAGTTCATTTAATACCAACAGGCTATCATTATTTATTTTATAAATAATTGTTTCTGAACTTTGGCTGGGTGAGGGCCAGGTTTGTATCAAAGGATATAAATAAATATTGGGATCACAACGAAATATTAAAACGGCTAAAGCTTTATTTCTCTCGTTAGTAACCGTTGTCAGGTTATCATAAAATATTTTATTCTCAGATTGTGACCAGTAAAAATCGGTAAAGGCTATGCTGGTTTTATTGGAGATTCCATGTATCTTTTGTTTTGTCTTGACTCCGAATTTTTTTATACCTGGCTTTGTAGTTAGAATCAATTTGCCGTTTGATTTAGATAATAATATATTTTCATAGCCATGTTCTTTCTCTATTGTTTGCAAACGTTTTATAATTTCAAGCTTAAGTTTGGCATTGCTGGGCTCGCGGAGCCAACTGTTTGGCCCATCTAAGAAAAATGGTGAATTTACAGTGACTATAATGTCTGCAGCTTTTTCATTAAACCAACTTTCAATCAAATTTTCTTTAAGGTCTGCTATTGCTTTCAATTTTCCATATTCATTCCGTAGAATGATGCTCTTTTCTGTTTTGTAATAGTAGTATCCCGCTGCAGTGATGAATAAGCTTAGTATGGCTATTAATAAAATAATTTGTCTTTTGTTTTTAATATTCGATACATTATTTGAAAGCATAAAACCCCTCTTATTTTTAAAATGCTTTATACAGTTTCATTCTTTATGAAAAAAATCTGCTCAACATTTTGCTAAATGATAAATGCCTTAAACAATGTTATGTCAGGCTGACTCTATTTTTCTGGCTTTCAGCAGTAAATACCTCTGAAGAGAAAATTGATGGAGTATATAGGAAATGAAGACATATATCTTTAGCACATAATATATTATTATATGTATTGGCCTTAGGCTGGACTAAAGTTATGTAAAAATTTTCTTAAAAAGCAAGGCAATTGATTTCGCTCAAAGTATTTGACTGTGCTTTTGAATATTGATAGGGAAGAAATCTGAAGAGCTAAAAGCTTTTTAGTTATGATTATTTGTTTTCCGGCCAGTAAACGATGGCTTCTTTCAATTTTACTGATTGTTCGTCGAGAGATCTGATGGTTTTATGAAGGATTTCTACGTCGGCTTCATCAAAGTAAATTTCATTGCAGGTAGGACATGTCCAGGAAGGAACTTCTTTAAAAGTTAGTTCATAACTTTCACGTTTAATATTAAACGGACTGAATTTTCTTTCAGTATCACAATAGCATTTTAAACAGACCATGTAGTCTCTCTCGTTTTAAAGTCGGAGCTCCATTTAATTTCAGAAGGAATATATGCTGTTATGATCATAAGGCAAAAATCTGACGGCGTACAGACAACATGAATTGGTCTGTTATTAATTCCGCGTCCTAAAATCAGGCTCGTGTTTCCTCTTAAATCAAAAGGATAATTTTCTACGATTTCTCCGATGTTTATTACTTCCCTGATTTCTTCCGGCTCGATCATTCTTTCCAGGTTAGTGATCTGAGTAACGGCGTGCGGCGTATAAACTATCTTTTTTAAGGCCGCTTTCCGTATCTTTTCTATCATATAATCTTTCCGATTATTAACTTAAATTGGATTATTAAAATAATAAAATATTGTTTTACTTAGAAGAAGAATATCCGTACAAATGGTTGAAATTTATGCATTTTAGAGCATTTTCAGGCTTAGTAGATTCGGGCAATAAAGTAAAGTGAAGAATTGCTTTCTCATATCCTAAATATAGGATTAACAGCAAAATAATTTCTTTCTATTACAATGTTATTAGTAGTGGTATAGAGGTTTTAGATTAACTTTAATCTTATTTTCAACTAAAAATTTTCATCTTTTGAAATTCATTCTTAGAAATCTACCTGTAATAATTATTTCAACAATAGTGTTACTGAATACGGTTTCTGCACAGGAGAAATATTACACTGAAACAGTTTCGGATACTATAGCAGTCCGGCTGGATAATAGTTACAAAATTTCTGCATTATCAATTATCCCGTTTTCTGAAACAATTTACCTCAAAAACAAAGCCTTGAATAAAAATGATTATACAATTTCATATTCAACAGGAGAATTTTCATTAAATAAAGATCTGAAATATTCTGCACTGGATACTTTAATTATTAATTATCAAACATTCAGGCTTTCGTTAAAAAAAGAATACAAAAGAAGAAGTCTTGTTTATAAATATGATGAAACTTCTAAGGATACAATCAAAGTAATTAAAAGTGAATCACAGGGCTTGACCGCTGAATCAATTTTTGGAAGAGGCATTGAGAGAAGTGGTACGTTGGTCCGCGGTTTTACAATAGGCACCAACAAAGATTTATCCCTCAACAGCGGATTCAGGCTTCAGCTTTCCGGAAGATTATCAGACGAAATTGAATTGGTTGCTGCTCTCACAGATGAAAATACTCCTATTCAACCTGAAGGCAATACTGAAAGACTGGATGAACTCGATAAAGTTTTTATTCAGATAAAACATCCGAGAGCAACCGGAACATTTGGAGATTATCAACTTGATAAAAGATATGGCGAGTTTGGTGTAATTAATAGAAAATTGCAGGGATTGCTCGGCGAATACAATTATGGAAATGAAAGCGCATATTTTTCAATTGCAAGTTCTACAGGGAAATTCACGACAAATAAATTTACAGGACAGGATGGTGTGCAGGGACCGTACAGGCTCTCAGGAATCAATAACGAACCTGATATAATTGTTATTGCCGGAACAGAAAAAATTTATGTAGACGGAATTGAAATGAAAAGGGGTGAAAGGAATGATTACGTAATAGATTATTCCAATGCAGAAATAACCTTTACTCCTAATCGATTGATAACTTCAGCCAGCAGAATCTCAGTCGATTTTGAATATACTGACAGAAGATTTGCCAGAAATTTTCTTGGAGCAGGAGTAGGGACAAAAATATTCAATGATAAGCTGGGTATAAAAATTCAGTTTCTGCAGGAAGGTGACGATGAGAATGCACCCATTGATATTTCGCTTTCTGATTCTGATAAGACTATTTTAAGAAATGCCGGCGATAACAGGAATAAAGCTACAAAAACAGGCGTAAGTCTTGCACTTCCTGATTCTCTCGGAAATATTCATGGCGTTTATCAGAAAATTGATACACTTATTAATTCACAGGCCTACTCGTATTACAAATATAACCCCGGTGACTCATCAGCTATTTATAATGTTTCTTTCAGTTATGTTGGACAGGGATTTGGCGATTATCAGAAACAAAGTTTGGGCAATTATTTGTGGGTGGGCATTAACCAGGGAAGTTATGCACCGGTTATTTATTTACCAATGCCTGAATCAAAACAATTTGGAAATATCGTTCTCGATTTTCATCCAAGGGATGACATTTTAATAAGCCTTGAACTTGCCGGAAGTAATTGGAACAGGAATAAATTTTCTACTCTCGATAATAAAGACAATTATGGAGCTGCAACAAATGTACTTATCAAGGTTGATTCGCAAAAAATAGCTCTCGGGAATCTAAACCTCGGCAAGGCAGGATTATCTTACCAGGATAGGTACATACAAAGCAGATTTAGTTCGCTAGATCGTTTCAATGCAGTGGAATTTACCAGATATTACAATATTACCGATTCATCGCAAAATGCAGATGAACATCTTCGAAAATTAGATTTGAATTATTCACCTGTTAATGAATTAAACATAAACTCCTCATTTGGATTTTTGAAGAGAGGTAATAAGTTTAAATCCGACAGGTATAATAATACACTTCTCCTTAGCAATGGTAAAAATTATCGATTTGAATATAATTTTGATTATGTAAGTAGCAGGGATATCTCATTAAATAGCAATTGGCTTCGCCAAACGGGGTCGGGTTATTATCTTCTTGGAAACTTTAAACCGGGATTTGAATTCCTTGCTGAAAATAAAAAGGATATTTACAGCTCGGATGATTCATTGCTGTCTACAAGTTTAAAATATTTTGAAGTTGACCCTTTTATTACATTGGTTGGAGTTAGAAGTTTCGACCTATCCTTAAAATATTCATTAAGGAACGATTATCTTCCGTTAAACGGGAATATGCGAAAAGAATCACGTTCGACCGGAGCTTCTCTGGAAATGACATATAATGGTAATAGCGGAATAAATGAAAATCTGAACATTACAGTACGTAATAAAAAATACACTGAAGCATTCAAAAAAATTGGAAATCTTGATAACCAGACTATACTGGTTCGTTCAAGGACAAATTTAAGATTGTGGGATCCTGTACTTGCTGGAAACATTTATTATGAAGTTGCGACACAAAAATCGGCAAAATTGCAGAAAGTTTTTTTACTTGTTGAAAAAGGAACTGGAAATTATAAATATCTTGGAGATCTGAATCATAATGGAATCGCAGATGAAAATGAATTTGAGCCCACGCTTTATGATGGAGATTATATTTTGATTACTGTACCCACTGAAGAACTATTCCCTGTAATAAATTTAAAAACCAGTACAAACTGGCGTATAAATTATGCGGAAATTTTTGATAAAGATTCTTTTCTAGGAAAATTATTTAATCCATTAACTACAGAAACATTCTGGCGTGTTGAGGAAAATACGAGGGAAGAGGATTATAAAAAAATATATTTGCTGCAATTTTCAGCTTTCCAAAATGAGAGTAAAACAATCAGTGGCTCAAATTATATTCAGCAGGATTTTTATCTCTTTGAAAATAATCAGGATTTTTCATTGCGTTTCAGATTTGCACAAACAAAGAGTTTAAATCAATATAATGATGGACCTGTGAGAGCATATATTCGCGAAAGAAGTATTAGATTAAGGACAAGGCTTGTACCTGAAATAAGTAACCAGACAGACTTTGTAAATAAAAATGATAATCTTGTAGCGAGTCAACTATCGGTTTCAAATAGTCAAAGGAAAATAATCAGTAATTCAATAAATACTGATTTTTCCTACAGGCCTGAAAATAATATTGAATTTGGTTTTGCCATAAAAGTCGGTAGGAGTACTGATTATTTTCCGGCTGTACCAACTGTTATTGACCTGAATTCAGAATCTGTAAGATTGAATTTATCATTTGCAGGAACAGGCAGGCTTAGAGTGGAAATTGATAGAACAGAATTAAACGGAAATGAAAATAATAATTTTCTTCCGTTTGAATTAACGCAGGGAAATTTAGTCGGAAAAAATTACCTTTGGAACCTTAATTTTGATTATCGGATAGGAGCTAATTTGCAATCAACAGTTAGTTACCAGGGAAGATGGCAGGGAGCTGGGAAGGTGATTCATACTTTAAGAGCCGAATTCAGAGCTTATTTTTAATTTATGCTGAGGTGATTATGCAAATTATATCAGGCTTAATCGAAGCTCATCTTTTTCGCAAATCTGAAAGCGGGATAGAATTCCTTTTATTAAAGAGAGCTGAAAAATCTATTTATCCCGGATTGTGGCAGATGGTTACAGGCAAGATTAAAGAGAATGAGCCTGCCTACAAAGCTGCTCTACGTGAAATAAAAGAGGAAACCAATATAATCCCGGAAAAATTCTGGGTTGTCCCTAATGTCAATTCATTTTATAACCAGGTAAATGATACCATTACTTATCTGCCCGTCTTTGCGTGCAGGATATCAACTGGATCAAATGTTAAAATAAGCAGCGAGCATTGTGAATACAGATGGGTTAAACCTGAAGTTGCAAAAAAGATGTTGGCTTGGCCGGGTCAAAAAAAATCAGTTGATATTATTACTAAATATTTTTCTAAAGAAAATAGTCTCTTAAAATTCATCGAAATTATGCTTTAGTTTTCATTTTAGTTATTTTTATAAATTAAAATTATCGAACATAGGGAGAATATTTTGGGATTACTCGTAGTTGGTTCACTCGGATTAGACACTGTTATAACTCCATTTGATAAAGTGGAAAATGCGCTTGGAGGTTCAGCAGTTTATATTTCACTTGCTTCAAGTTATTTCTCCGGGCCTGTTTATATAGTTGGAGTAATCGGTGACGATTTTCCCAAACCTTATATGAAAATGCTGGAAGAGCATAACATAGATCTTGAAGGACTTCAGATAGTTGAAGGAGGGAAAACTTTCAGGTGGTCAGGCAAGTATCATTATGACCTGAATGAAAGGGACACACTTCTTACTGAATTGAATGTGTTTAAGGATTTTGACCCGGTAATTCCCGAGAGATTCAGGAAATCAAGATTTGTTTGTCTAGGTAATATTGATCCTGTACTTCAAATAAGAGTTTTAGATCAAATGCAGGATCCCCAATTTATTGTGTGTGATACGATGAATTATTGGATAGAGGGAAAACATGATGATTTATTAAAACTTTTAAAACGCGTGAACGTTTTAATTATTAATGACTCTGAGGCTAGACTACTTGCTAATGAACCTAACCTGATAAAAGCAGCAAAACATATACGTGGATTAGGTCCTGAATTTTTAATAATAAAAAAAGGTGAACACGGTGCTTTACTTTTTGCAGAAGATACGATTTTTTCAGCGCCCGCTTATCCACTTGAAATGATTTACGATCCAACAGGGGCGGGGGACACTTTTGCGGGAGGATTTGTTGGATATCTTCATAAATCGCAGGATTTGAGTGCAGAAAATATGAAGAAAGCAGTTGTTTACGGATCAGCACTTGCTTCTTTTTGTGTCGAAAAATTTAGCACTCAGGCATTAGAAGAATTAGACTATCTTCGTGTTCAAGACAGGTACAGAGAATTCCTGAACCTTTCAAAATTTGATGTTTAAAACCAACACTTTTTAAATTACTAAAATGGCCCTGACAAATTTGTTCGTCAAATCTTGCTGGTGATACATGATTAAAAAAGAATATTTTTCAGTTAAGTTTGCTGATGATAAGTTAATTTTTATCGACCAGACTAAGCTTCCCTTTGAAGAAGATTATGTCGAAACAGATGATTACGAAAGGATAGCAGAAGCAATTGAAAGACTGGAAATAAGAGGGGCTCCTCTTATTGGAATTGCTGCTGCATACGGGTTGTCGCTGGCTGTTAAAAATTCTAATAGCAAAAATTTAGAAGAAATATTTCAAAAAGCTTACCAGAGATTACATAAAACACGTCCAACTGCCGTAAACTTATTCTTTGCACTAAATGAAATCAAGCAAGTTTATGATCAAAATAAAAATAATCACGAGAAGCTATATTCACTTTTATTGAAGAGAGCAAAAGAGATACATCTGGATGATATTGAAAAATGCAGAAAAATTGGCGAAAACGGACTAAAAATATTCAAGAAAAAATCCAGGATACTTACACATTGCAATACTGGCAAACTTGCGACAGGCGGAGACGGAACAGCTTTCAATGTCATAAAAAAAGGTTTTGAGAATGATCTTGTGGAATTTGTTTATGCCGATGAAACAAGACCGCTGTTGCAGGGTTCAAGATTAACAGCATTCGAACTCGAACATTGTGGGATACCATTTGCAATTCAAACAGATTCGATGGCAGCATCTATAATTAAAAGTGGCAAAGTTGATTTTGTTATTGTAGGTGCTGATAGAATTGCTCTGAATGGAGATACAGCTAATAAAATAGGCACTTTAAGTCTCGCAATACTTTGTGGATATTTTGATATCCCTTTTTATATTGCTGCTCCAACTACCACTATAGACCGAACACTTGTTAGCGGTGATGATATAAAGATAGAAGAACGTGGCAAAGAAGAAATCCTAAAAATTAATGGCATCCCGATTGCATCTATAAATTATGAAACATATTCACCTGCTTTCGACGTTACTCCTTCTCATCTTATAACAGGTATAATTACCGAAGAAACTATTTATACTTTCCCGTATAATTTTATTAAATGAGTGAAATATTAAAAACTGAAGCGGTTGTATTAAGTAAATTGAACTATGGTGATACCAGCCTGATTATCTCTCTTTTTACTAAGGAGCTAGGAAGAATATCTGCAATATTAAAAGGAGCAAGGAGCCCAAAATCTAAAATCGGTATGAAGGTAGATCCCCTTAATTATATAGAAGTGGTATTTTATATTAAGGGTACACGAGACCTTCAGATAATTAGTTCGGCAGATTTAATAGAACATTATTCGGGGATAAAAGAAGATCTTGAAAAACTCAAGTATGCACACTCAGTAATTGAGCTGGTAAAGAACCTTACTCCTGAACACGAACAAAATATACGGTTGTTTAATGGAGTAGTAAGAATATTATCTCTTTTGGAATCTTCAAGTGAACTCCCTAACCTAACCTTTGCCAGATTTTTTCTGTTTTTCCTGCACGAAATTGGCTATGAAGTTCAGCTTGAAAAATGTGTGTCCTGTGGACGTACTGACCTTGAAGGGATGCAGCTCTCTTATAATTTTAATAGCGGACTTTTATGTGAGCAGTGCAGAGCCGAATATCTTGAATCTTTTGTCATAAATCTGGAACTTTTCAGTTGTTTAAAAGGTCTAAAAACCAATAAAAAGCCTATAGAAAATGCAAATTCTCAGGTTATTGACAGGGCTATTATATTTATGGAAAAGTATATGATGTATCATCTGTCGGATTTTAAAGGAATTCAATCCTTAAAATTATTTAAGTAAAAAGACTGTACGTTAATTAAAAATAGTGTTATAATTGGTAATAATATTAAGAGAGGACTAACTATGAATTCGAAAAGATTAATAGGCGCATTTGCACTTATCGTTGTTGGTAT
>CAZQQD010000016.1:0-39543 GCA_964595355.1 uncultured Ignavibacteriaceae bacterium
TTTTTAAAACAATTCTAAATTTCCCAATATTTCAATATTTTAGTGACTGCCTTAATTAAAAATTAATTTTTACCTGAATTAAAAAAAGGTTTGATATGAGTTATAATTGGAAAACAGCAAAAGATTACGAGGATATTATTTATGAGAAGCTGGATGGAATAGCAAAAATAACAATTAACAGGCCGGCAGTTAGAAATGCTTTTCGCCCCGAGACAGTTATTGAAATGTATGATGCATTTTCAGATGCACGTGAAGATCAGGCAATTGGTGTGGTTTTACTAACGGGCAAGGGACCGGCAAAGGATGGCAAATATGCTTTTTGCTCGGGTGGTGATCAAAGGATAAGAGGAGGCCAAGGATATGTCGGAAAAGACGGCGTGCCGAGATTAAACGTACTTGACCTTCAAAAACTCATAAGAAGTATTCCAAAACCTGTCATAGCTTTAGTTGCAGGCTATGCAATTGGCGGTGGTCATGTTTTACACGTTGTGTGCGACCTTACAATAGCAGCGGACAATGCTATTTTCGGTCAGACCGGGCCGAAAGTTGGAAGCTTCGACGGAGGTTTTGGCTCAAGTTACCTCGCAAGAATTGTTGGACAAAAAAAAGCAAGAGAGATTTGGTACCTCTGCAATCAGTATAATGCAAAGGAAGCAGAAGCTATGGGACTTGTAAATAAAGTTGTTCCGGTTGATCGGCTTGAAACCGAAGGCGTGGAATGGGCTAAAAGAATTCTTCAACATAGTTCAATGGCCATAAGATTATTAAAATCCGGATTTAATGCAGAACTTGATGGACAGGCAGGCATACAAGAGTTAGCCGGTAACGCAACTCTGCTATACTATATGAGTGAAGAAGCACAGGAAGGTAAAAAAGCATATCTTGAAAAGAGAAAACCTGACTTTAAAAAATTTCCCAAATTACCTTAAACTTTTTAATAACATATGCTTGAAAAAAACACTCCATCAAAATTCAAAGGCTGGTTACTTGCAAGCAGACCCAAAACGTTGTTAGCTTCTGTAGTACCGGTTGTTGTAGGTTCAGCATTAGCCATTTCCGAAAACAAATTTGTTATACTTTATTCTCTCATTGCACTCGCTTGCTCAGTATTAATTCAGGTCGGAACTAACTTTGTTAACGATCTTTATGATTATCTAAAAGGAGCAGACAACGAAAAACGCAAGGGCCCTGAACGGGTACTTGCTTCCGGCTGGATATCTGTTAGAGAAATGAAAATCGGGAGTGTGTTGGTTTTTCTTACTTCATTTCTATTAGGCTTGTATCTGGTTTATGTTGGCGGAAAAGTAGTTTTAATTATTGGAGTACTCTCAATTATTGCAGGAATAGCATACACAGCTGGCCCTTTCCCTCTTGCATACAATGGGCTTGGAGATATTTTCGTTTTTCTTTTCTTCGGATTGATTGGAACAATGGGAACTTATTACGTTCAGGCCCATAAATTTTCTGAACTAAGTTTCATTGCCTCACTTCCGGTCGGTGCGCTCATAACAAATATTTTAGTAGTAAATAATTATCGAGATATAGAGGAAGATCGTTCAGCAAAGAAAAAAACACTTGCAGTTATTTTTGGAAAAGTTTTTACAAGGTTTGAATATATTTTTTTATTAATAATTTCTTTCCTTGTTCCAGTTGCACTGTACTTTTACTTTAATTTTCATTACTGGATATTTCTTCCCTACTTATCAGTTCCAATTGCAATAAATCTTATTAGTATGTTATTCAAATTAGACGGACAGGAGTTGAATAAAACACTAGAGCTGACTGCAAAATTCTCTGCACTATTCGGATTTCTATTTTCTATTGGATTAATGATATGAATCAACTGGGCTTAACATATCTGCCCTATTCATTGAAACTCAAAATACCTTTCGAAACTTCTAAATCTAAAATCAACGAAAGAAAGGGATTTATCATTACAATAAAGGATTCTGAAAAATTTAAAGGAGTAGGTGATGCTGCTCCCCTACCAAACTTTGGTTCTGAAACTTTCGATGAAGCTGCAAAATTCCTAACTGACTTTAAACTGAACTTAAAAATTGATCTGACCAACTTTCTCAAAAGCTTACAGGCAAACCTTTCTCCACTTGATAAATTTCCAGCTTTGAGACATGGTTTTGAACAGGCTTTCCTGAATTATGTTTGTTCAAAAACCAGCGTTTCATTAAATGAACTGCTTAATCGTGAATCTTCAAAGTTTGTAAATGTAAATGCAGTAATAGGGCTTTCTCCTCTAAATGAAATTGGGAAAATTGTTACAGAGCTAATCAAAAAAGGTTACAAAACTCTGAAGCTAAAAGTTGGAAGAGAAAATTTCGATAATGACTTGAGTGTAATAAAAGAAGTGAGAAGCCATGCTGGAAATGACATAAAAATAAGAATCGATGCAAACGGCAAATGGAACTTTAATTCTGCAAAAAGCAATCTTAAAAAGCTTGAAAAATTTGATATTGAATATTGTGAACAACCTGTTGCAAAATCAATTAATTTCATTAGGTTAAGAGAACAAACAACTATACCATTAGCAGCCGATGAATCAATTCGTTCGATGCAAGACGCTGAAGATTTTATTACAAAAAAAGCAGCATCAGTTTTAATTTTAAAACCTATGATGTTGGGCGGAATAATTAATACAATGAAAATTGTTGACCTGGCAAAGAGGAAAAAAATTAAAGTAGTAATAACATCTTCATTTGAATCTGTAGTAGGAAGATCATTTGCTATTTTAGCAGCTTCATTTTTGAAAAACGAAACAGCACATGGGTTAGGAACTGCGGAATATTTTGAGAAGGATATTGTTGAAGATCCGTATCCGGTCAAAAAAGGAATCATATCACTCGGTTAAAAAATGAATTTTCTTGAATTAAATTCAAAAATTAAAGATTTTAACAGTCTTCAAAGTCCCGCAATTATTACAAGCAAACAAACGATAACTTATTCCGAGCTTCAGAAAGAAGTAATAGAAACGGCTGGTTTATTGTTTGAGTGTGGAATTACAAAAGGCGATTATACATCAATTGTTTCCAGCAATAATAAAGATTTTGTCATAACCGTTTTGGCGTTATGGTTAATAGATGCAATACCTATTCCGATTAATACAAGATTAAGCCCAAAAGAAATTGAGCAATTAATATCGATCTCCCGTTCAAAAAAAATATTATTACATAAAGATTTTGAGAATAAGTTAAATTTTAATGAACAGATTATTTTCCCTTTTCACAAATCTCGTAAAGATATTATCTCAATAAATTTATCTAATGATACTAATAAAACAGCCGTTGTAATTTTTACTTCGGGCTCTACAGGTATCCCTAAGGGAGTAATGTTATCATTCAACAATCTCATCAGCAGCGTTGAGACAGGTAACGAGATTTTACAACAATCTTCAAATGACAGATGGCTCGCAAGTCTTCCCTTTTACCATATCGGAGGATTTTCTATAATTACAAGGACATTATTAGCTGGTGCTTCAATGATTATTCCCGATTCTTCAGATATTAACGATTTTAAGAAAAGTATAAACAAATTCAAGCCAACTCTGGCTTCATTTGTAGGGACTCAATTAAAAAAACTGCTTGACGAAAAGTTTACGTTGACAAATAATTTTAAAAATATTCTCATCGGCGGTGGATTTGTTGACGATGAATTCATAAGCACTGCTGTAGATAAAGGGTGGAATATTTCAAAGGTTTACGGTTCGAGCGAAACCTCGTCTTTTGTTGCTGCTTTTTCACTAAAAGGGTTTAGAGACAAAACAAAATCCTCTGGAAGAGTTATTCCGCCTAATGAAATTCTTATTGTAGATGAACAGAAAAAAATACTTCCTCCAAACTCTGTTGGTGAAATAGCTGTTAAGAGTGAAGCAGTGTTCAAAGGTTACTTAAACAACGACACTGAAACTAAAAATAAATTAGTCGATAATACTTATCATACAGGCGATATTGGATACATCGATGAGGATGGATTTTTATTTGTCGAAGCACGCCGAACAGATTTGATTGTGACAGGTGGCGAAAATGTTAATCCCCTAGAAGTTGAGAAACAAATTCTTCAACGCAAAAACATTAAAGAATGCTGTGTGGTTGGAATAGAAGATAAAACCTGGGGACAAATTGTTGTGGCAGCTATTGTTACCAAAGATAATTCTATTGTAGAAAGTGATATTCAGAATTTTCTAAAAGATAAAATGGCCGGATTTAAGATTCCCAAAAGAGTCCATTTCGTCGCCCACATTCCCAAAACATCACTCGGAAAAATTAAAAAAGACAAAGTAATTGCTTTATTTAATAACTAAGCTGATATATATTTCATTAATCCTTTTTTAATTCCTTCATTCATTGGCTTTTTCTTCCAGCTATTTTTATCAATTAAAACGTGAACCGTTTTCACCTCAGTACAGATCTCCCCTTTTTCATTTTTACATTCATATTGCAATTCAAAGGATGAAGTTTTCAGGTTGGCAACTTTCAATTCAATATTGGCGGTTTGCCCGTAGGTAAAGGGATTCCTGTATTTTGCCTCACTGTGAATTATCGGAACTATATAACTATCATTTGACCAGTAATCCTCTTCAAGGTTAAAACTTTCAATCAACGCTTCATAACAGGCGTGACATAATTCATAAACCCGGGCAAAAAATAGAATACCGGCCGGGTCACAATCATAAAAATTTATTTTCTTTTGAATCGAGAACATTCGGGCCTCATATTTTTTAATTGTTTACCATCATTTTTTTATTGATAGATAAAAACTATCTTTTTATGTTACAGAAAACAAACGAGTTAGTTAATGCCAAAACTTAATTAATATACTAAATAGTTCAAAAAACTTTCCTTTTTTATATTTTGTCAGGAGGTAGGATGAGACAATATCTGATGGAATTCATCGGAACAATGTTTTGGGGTCTCGCAGTAGGATTCAGCGGAAACCCCATAGCTATTGGAGTAATGTTAATGGTGATGGTTTACATGGGAGAACATATTTCAGGAGCACATTATAACCCGGCAGTTACATTGGCTGTCTGGATACGCGGTAAAATTAAAGCGAAAGATGTAGCCGGATATATGATTTTTCAGGTACTTGGTGCATTTGCAGCAGCACTGATTTTTTACTTTGTTCAGGAGAGAACTTTTGCTCCTGTGCCGGCTGCCGGAGTAGAAATATGGAAATCGATATTACTTGAACTACTCTTCACCTTCGCACTCTGTTCAGTATTTCTGGCAGTAACTACAACTGATAAACTAAAAGGGAATTACATTTATGGACTGGCCATCGGTCTAACTGTTTTAACAGGAGCTTTTACGATTGGAAATATCACCGGAGGTATTTTTAATCCTGCAGTTGCTCTGGGACCTCAATTGATGGACACTTTGGAAGGTGGAACGGCTTTAAGTAAATTTTATATTTATTTCATAGGATGTTTTGCTGGAGGTGCATTAGCAGCCATAATTTACAAATACCTAAATTCTAATGAAGTAAAATAATTTTACAGATTATGGCGTGATTATTTTTTGATCACGCCGTCCTGTTAGCTTTATATTTTATTATCTCCACTTTCTCCATTGTTATCAACCCGCCGCAATCTGCTTTTTCAAAAATATCATCAACAATAGGAATAAATTCCTCGATCTTTTCGACTTCATCAACTATTTCAATTACGAGCGGAAGATCTTCTGAAAGTCTTAATATTTTCGTTGTATGTATTCTGCTTCTGCCGCCGAATCCCATTATTCCTTTAAATACTGTAGCACCTGCGAGACCAGCTTTCCTGGCCTCGAGCACAATCCTTTCATAAACCGGAGTTTTACTTATCAGGTCACTTTCACCAACAAAAATTCTAACTAATTTTGCTTCACCTTTTATTTGCATGTTAACCTCTTGTTAATGCTTTTGCTATAATAATTGCCAGAACAAGGGCGGCAAGAGTTAAAAATACATTCAGTAAAATATTACCAATACCAAGTAAATATTCTGAATTTCTGAACAACTCCATTGTCTCAAAAGAAAAGCTTGAAAATGTTGTGAAACCACCACAGAAGCCTATCATCAACAGAACTTTCATATAGGAAGAAAGCAATTCATTAGAATCTAAATAATAGACCAAAATTCCAAGTATGAAACTTCCGATAACATTCACAGCTAAGGTACCGATAGGAAAGGTAGTTTCTATAATTTTATGGGCGACATCAGTCAGCCAGTATCTAAGCGTTCCCCCAATTGCCGCGCCTGCTGCTACAAGGATATAATTAATCACTTAAAATTCTCCTATCTATTTATTTTAAATTATAAATTTTTCCAGATAGGAGTCATCAGCCGAAAGGCAGTTATTTCCCTTCTGAAGGGACGCAGGTGAACTCCATCACCTGTGTTTAATAAGCTATTCAAAAATAATACAATTTTAAATAAGAAATATGTCGTTAAGAAAAGGAAGATTTTTCCTGACTTCGCCCACTGTATCTTTATTAATTTCTGCCATTAATATTTTTTCTTCATCGTAGGCGGTAACGACTTCATTGCCCATAGGGTCAATCACACTGCAAAAGCCATTATAATCCAGTTTGGGATCTTTCCCAACCCGGTTTACACCCACAAAATAACATTGATTCTCAATAGCCCTGGCACGCAATAATGTTTTCCAATGCTCAATTCGGGTAATAGGCCAGTTTGCAATATTTATAAGTAATTCATTGCCCTCCTTACCGTAAAATCTATATAATTCAGGAAAACGAAGGTCATAACAGATTGATAAACCAACATTCCAACCGTCGATATTTGCTGTAACAGGCTTCCTCCCTCTTTTGTAATGCTTATCTTCTGTCGAATATGAAAACGGATGTACTTTCCTGTATTTTTTTACCAGCTTTCCTTTTTTATTTATATACAAAAGAACATTAAAATAATTTTCCCTGTCCTTTTCAATTATACCGGCGATAATTCCACTTTTGTACGTTGTTGCCAGAGACGAAAAATATTCAAAACTTTCTCCATTAACAGACTCCGCAAATTCTGAGGAATTCATGGTAAAGCCTGTAAGAGTCATTTCAGGAAAAATTAAAAGATCAGTCTCTTTAAAATTATTTTCAAGCAGCCAGCTTAATTTTTGCTTATTCCTTTCCTTATCTTCCCACTCGGGATCATATTGAACCAAACCTAAAAGCATATTTACCTCACATATTTCTTTTATCATTTTAAAATTAAGAATTTTTTTGTTCAAATGATTTACTTATTTTTAGACTACTCTTTCAAGTGGAAAAAGAATCGATAAAAGAAATATAAGAGTAGTGTTAACGATTAATAAAAACATTCTAAAATGTCACAACAGAAAAAAATATCAGTCGGAGTATTAGGCGCTACCGGCAGCGTAGGACAAAAATTTATCGCATTACTTTCAGATCATCCCTGGTTTGAAATAACTGAAGTTGCTGCATCCGAAAGATCGTCAGGTAAAAAATATAAAAACGCAGTAAACTGGATTTTAACTTCTCTCCTCCCGAAGAAAGTTGCAAATATGACTGTAAAGGATTGCACTCCCAATTTAAATTGCCAGATTGCTTTTTCCGGTCTCGATTCAAGCGTTGCAGGTGAAATTGAATTATCATTCGCGAAAGCCGGTTACACTGTTGTATCAAATTCTAAAAATCACAGAATGGATAAAGATGTTCCTTTGTTAGTTCCGGAAATTAACCACGAACATCTTGAAATTATTAAAACACAAAAGTTTGGTAAAGGATGTATTGTTACAAATCCAAATTGTTCTACTATCGGACTCTCTCTGGCACTGAAACCTTTACACGATAAATTCGGATTAGAATCGGTAAATGTTGTAACGCTGCAGGCTTTATCCGGCGCAGGCTATCCCGGTATTTCAAGTCTGGATATTATAGACAATGTTATACCGTTCATATACGGGGAAGAAGGAAAAGTTGAAACAGAACCTTTAAAAATTCTCGGGGAATATAAATCAGGTAAAATTCAGGACACGAAAATAAGGATAAGCGCTCAATGCAATCGCGTTGCTGTAATGGACGGACACACAGAATGTGTGCAGGTAAATTTAAAAAAGAAAGCGACAATTGAAGAAATAATAAATGCGTGGGAAAACTTCAAGGGTATACCGCAAAAAAGAAATTTCCCTACAGCCCCGTCAAAACCGATCCATTATTTTGATGACCAAAAATATCCGCAGCCAAAAATTCACCGCAACATAGATAAAGGAATGGCTGTTTCCATTGGCCGTTTAAGAGAAGATTCACTTTTCGATTACAAGTTTGTTATTCTTTCGCACAATACTGTCAGGGGCGCTGCTGGAGGAGCAATTCTCTGTGCCGAAATGATGGTTGAGGATGGATACATAAAATAGTTGATTTTGCCAGAAATTTTACGGAAGTTAAGTAAAATTTCATAGTAAGTCAGTTATATTTTAGATTTTTCTTTACAATTCTTTGTGGGGACTTACGAATATTTTGATGCATAAAAGCTAAGCAAATGATGAAAATAAAATTCTCTAATAACAGTAAAATTTGGGCTAAATGACCAGTTGCCAGCAGGCAGATTCGTCATAATTAATAGTTATTTAAATAAAATCGTAAGTCATGTATGCAAAAGAAATTTTTTTTAGCAGAGTCTAATATAAATTACCCATTCTTATTAGAAGATGATTATCCTCTTGAGTGGCATATGTCTAGAAATGAAAAATATTGTTTTATTTCTTTACTTGAAAAAATCAAACCAAATCTAGCAATAGAAATTGGAACATATAAAGGTGGTAGCTTACAAGTATTAAGTCGTTTTTCAAAAAAAGTTTATTCAATTGATATTGAACCAGAAGTAAAAAGACTTAGTAATTATTTTAATAATGTTGAGTTCTTGACTGGAAATTCAGAACAATTAATTCCATTACTTTTAGCAAATAAAAAAGTACAATCGGACCTGGAATTTGTCCTAATTGATGGAGATCACAGTTTCACTGGTGTTAAAAAGGACATAAGCCATTTTCTAAATTTCATCCCTAAAAAACCCTTATATATTGTCTTCCACGATAGTTTTAATCCAGTTTGCAGAAGAGGAATCAAAGCTGCAAGCTTTCAAAGTTGTGAATACGTTCACTATGTTGAACTTGATTATATAAGTGGTGTTTTTAATCCTAACGATCTATATAGAGAAATGTGGGGAGGGCTGGCTTTGGTTATAATGTTACCATACAAAAGAACTAAGGAACTCATTGTAAATGAAAGTCAGAAAAAACATTTTTCTCTAACCTACCTACATTCAGTACATTTGCTTAAAAATAACTTCTTGTATTTGTATTTAAGAAAATTAAAAAATTATTTTCTTACTAAATAAAATGCGTATAACATCTTTAATAAGCAAAAGAAATAGGATATAGAACTTTTCCCCAAAATAATTTGTTACTGTCATAATCGATAATTCACAATCTTCTATTTGCGCTAATTTTCCGTTTTAAAATAAAAAGACACGGTGTGGTAGCCTAAGTTCGCACCGTGTCTCGGTAGGTTCTATGGAAAGTTCCCAACCTGGAATATGAGGGTTAGCAATTTAGGTTGAGAATTTGTCAGCTGGAACTACATCTTCAGCCTTATCGGCTCCCCCATTGCAGCTCCGGAGAAAATTTACTTTATCTTCTCCTTTTTTGCTGCAATCTCTATTCCAAAATTTAGTTAACGAGTTTTCCTTTTCCCCGATAAATTTTCGCATTATCTGTAGACATTTTTAAGGAGATGATTCTCTGCTATGAAATTCGTAATATATGAATTCTTAGTTATGGGAATTTTATTTAGATTAAGTCTGCTTATTCATTTAAATTTGTCAAATAAATTTGAAATTAGTTACAGAATAAGGTTTTTTTGTTAAACAAAATTATGCTTTTGGCACTATTTTCTATAATTGCTTGATCAAATATTTATTCAAGCGCGATTTAATAAATATTTTTCAACTGAAACAAATATTTTCCCGTTTTGCATGAACAAAGAGAAAATCAAAAACTTTACTTTCGGATTTGACATATTTGAAAACTTCCAGGGAATGTGTTTTATCCTATCCGATAAGGGAACTATCCTTGACTCAAATAAATCAGCCTCAGAAAACCTAAAAAAAAGCTATGATGAACTTGCCGGTTCAAATTTCCAGGAAATTTTTGAAGAATCGCAAAGAATAAAGATTACTGATGTTTTTAATCAATGCATGGAAGATAAAAAAAGCGTAAGTGTTCCCACACAAATAAATGTTCAAAATTCCTCTCTAACTTTTAATCTGGTATTCACCCCTTTTCCTAATCAGGAAGATTCATCAAGCTGGTATTGTTTCGCTCTAGCCAGAGATATAACAGCCGAAAAGAAGGCAGAGGAAGACCTCGTAAAGTTTTTTACTGTTGCAGAAAACACAGTAAATCCGTTACAGATCACAAACCTCGAAGGTAAAATGGTTTATGTAAACCGGGCCTTTCTTGAAGCAAGCGGATATTCAAAAGAGGAACTGCTTGGAAAGAATCCTAATATTTTTGGAAGCGGAAAACACCAAAAGAAATTTTGGGAGAAAATGTGGAGAACTATCAATTCGGGAAAAGTCTGGGTTGGAGAAGTCGAGAACAAAAGGAAAAACGGAAAACCTTTCTACACTCAACTATTGATTTCCCCAATTCTTAATTCGGAAGGGAAAGTAATATCTTTTTTCGGAATTCACAGAGACATAACAGAAAAGAAATTGCTTGAAAAGCAATTAATACACACTCAAAAAATGGAAAGTATCGGAACCCTTGCAGCAGGCGTGGCTCACGAAGTAGGAAATCCTCTGGCATCAATTTCTGCTGTAGTCCAGGTAGTTCTCAGATCTACCGAAGACGAATTTGTAAAAGAAAAATTAGGACTTGTAAAAAGCCAGATCACAAGAATATCGAAAATTATTCGTGATCTTGTTGATTTTTCAAGACCATCTAACTACGAGCTTCAATTAACAGATATAAATGAAATAATTTCAGAAGCGGTTGAAATCGTCCAGGTTGGGAAAAAGGCTAAACAGATAAAATTTGAAACAACACTTGAAGAAAAAATTCCAAACCTTCCGCTTGTATCAGATCAGATACAACAAGTATTTGTAAATATTTTATTAAACGCTGTTGATGCAATTTGTGAGCCGAATAATCCGAATGAATATAATGAAATTATCTCGGCATCTTATAAGTCAGATGAAAGTGTAATTGTAACTTTTTCTGATACTGGTACGGGAATTGCTGAGGAAAATGTCGGTAAAGTTTTCGAACCATTTTTTACAACAAAAAAAGAAGGGAAAGGAACGGGACTGGGACTTTGGGTAAGCTACGGTATAATTAAAAGTTTTCAGGGCGATATTAAAATAAAAAGCACCGTAGGTAAAGGAACAACATTCATTATTTCATTACCAATTCAAGTTTAATAAAAAGGTAAAATCATGTCAGAAAGAATTTTAGTCGTTGATGATGAAGATATCATAAGAGAATCTCTTTCCTTTGTGTTAAAAAAAGAGGGATATACGGTCGAAGAAGCTGAAAACGGAAAAGTAGCTTATGATAAAATTCTCGAAGAATCTTTTGATCTCGTCATTACAGATCTTGAAATGCCCCAAATGAAAGGGACACAGTTAATTGAAGAAATCCAAAAGCTTAATATTCAAACTTCTGTTATAATAGTTACTGCTTTCGGCTCACTGGATACGGCAATTAATGCTTTAAGAAACGGTGCAACAGACTACATACTTAAACCGGTTGAATTCGATGAATTATTGATAAAAGTAAAAAGACTTTTCGAGGTAAAAAACCTACTGCTTGAAAACAGAATCCTGAAAAAAGAAATCCAAAGAAATTATGATTTCAGTGACATTGTCGGGAAAAGTCCATCCATCAGAAGAGTTTACGATATGATTCAGACAGTTGCCGAAACAGACAGTTCTGTATTGATTACAGGTAAAAGCGGCACAGGCAAAGAACTTGTAGCCAGGTCACTCCATTCTAAAAGTAAAAGACAAAACAAACCTTTTATTGCAGTAAACTGCGGTGCAATTGCAGAAAACCTGATTGAAAGTGAATTGTTTGGTCATAAAAAAGGAGCATTTACCGGTGCAATATCTGATAAAGAAGGATTAATAAAAGCAGCAGACGGTGGCACACTGTTTCTTGATGAAATAAGCGAACTACCTCTTCCTTTACAGGTAAAGTTTTTAAGAGCATTGCAGGAAAAAGAGATAACCCCGGTAGGCTCCACAGTTTCGTCATCTGTTAATGTGAGAATAATAGCTTCAACAAACAGAGAACTTAAAGATGAAATAAAAACTGGAAAGTTCAGAGAAGATCTTTATTATCGATTAAATGTAATAGAAATACCGCTTCCATCTTTAAAGGAAAGAGAAGAAGATATTCCTCTGCTCGCAGATCATTTCCTGGATAAATACAGAACCGAGATGAACAAAAATATTAAAGGAATCGACGGCGAAGCAATCCGTGCTCTTGTTTCCTATGAATGGAAAGGTGAAGTAAGAGAACTTGAAAACGTAATAGAACGCGCAGTAATATTTTGCAAAAATGAATTCATTACTTTGAAAGATTTGCCGGAAGCATTCTCCAGTACAAGTTCAACTGTTGATTTTTCTAAACTGGGTTCACTCGAGGAAGCAATAAAAAGGTTTGAGAAAGAATATATTTTGAAAGCGCTCGAATCAAACAAAAACGATAAAGAAAAAACATCTGAATTGCTACACGTTGGGCTATCGACCCTTTACAGAAAATTAAAAGAACTCGATATTTCCCATTAAATAAGTTTGCAAACAAATAAAGCATATCCTATGAACGATTCTCGCATTCTAAAAGGGAAAACTTTCTCTTTTCATAAATGAGAATTAACCCCGCTTTTATACCACCAATAATAAATATAATACTTGATTTCCATCTTTTTTTAGCGTTTTTATCATCTTTTCCCATTACAAATGCTCCCTGATCTTGGCACATAAATAGAGATATTTTTTGACAATCAATTGTATATTAAAACAAGGTAGTATTTGAACAATTTTAAAAAAATACTCTTCTATAGTCCTGATTTTAATCTTTGCTTGAGTTTGCTGATGTTCCTACAGGATAAATACAATATTACTACAACTACTGATCTGGAAGTAGTGAAATGTATTTCAAAAAACTCTGATGTGGACCTGGTTTTAATGGATACTGAACCATCGCCCTTAATTGAAGTTTTATGTAAAGACATAAAAAATAAAAATTCCAATCTACCAATAATCCTTACGTACGTTTATAAAAAACAATTTGCTGAATCTGACAAAAAAATCAGAAAGATGGTAAATTCTGTTTTCTATAAACCTTATGACCTAAATGAAATTGCTGTAAAAATGAGTTCATTAATTGTTTGATTCATAGCACGAGGAGAGCTATGAATAATTCATAAACAATCTAATGACCAGGTAAATTTCTAAATAAATTATACCTGAATTAAATACCTGTCAATTTATAGTAAGTCAGTAAATAATAATTGTAATACCTAATTTCATTAAACTTATCTCTATAAAAGCCATAAGATATTTTAGGCATAGCTATCTTACTAAAAAATAAAGACTTAGTTATAGACAAATTTCTAATTTCTGTTTCGGCCATTTAAACAATTGATTTTTTAACACACTCGGGTAAGCAATTACCCTCGGAATTGTGAAATATTAACAAAGATTTTGTAATTTTAACTGCATTGTCAATGAGTATTAATTTCATTTACTTTTAAGTTTAAATAATTATGCGAACTAATGGGTAAGATAATTGCTATTGCAGTTCCAAAAGGCGGCGTAGGAAAGAGTACTACTGCAGTAAATCTCGCAGCTAGTCTGGCTCAAGCAAAAAAAAAGGTTTTGGTTGTTGATCTTGACCCCATGGGAACCTGTGGACTTGCACTGGGACTGGAGCCTGCTGATATGAGAGGCGGTGTATTTGAAATATTCAACTTTACTAAATCCGTAAATGAAGTTATTCATAAAACACAAATTAAAAACCTGGATTTTATTCCCTCAAGGATTGATGAGTTTATTAATGAAGAAAGGTTAAACAGACTTGCCGACAACAAAATGATGCTTCGGTACGTATTAAGAGGTTTAATTTTTAATTACGATTTTATTATGATTGATTGTCCACCTTATTTGAGAGGACTAACAACTTGTGCTTTGCTAGCCGCTGATTCCTCTATATTGCCAATGATGGCTGAATCATTCTCATTAATTGCCGTTAATAGAATGCTTGAACATATTGAATGGGTTAAAAAACATGGAAACAGCCTACTTGAAATAGAAGGAATCTTGCTTAATATGATTGAACCCAGATCAAAAATTTCTACTTTAATAATTGAACAATTGAACAAGGAACATCAATCATTGGTATTCAAAACTGTTATACCAAAAAATACAACCTTAACAGAGGCAACATTTAATAAAACACCTGCAATTCTTTATGATTCTACCGCAAAAGGTTCTATAGCATTTTTAGAGCTTGCTGAAGAATTGATAAAGCGCACGAATCATAGTCATGCTAATAATTGAGCTGAAAAACATCTCTTTTCATAGTTGAGAATTGCTAAATTTAAAGTTTCTTGGCAATGAGAAAAAGTGCTCAAAACAACGAATATTACGACCTTTTGTCCTAAATTGTGATGGTATAATGTTTGCCTTTAATTGGAAATTAAGTTATGATTTAGATATCAAACTAATAGGAAAAAAATGAAGTATATAATTTCTTACTTGGTATTCATTTTTGTTATTGTTGCATTATTTGGTTTTGCATTTTCTTTCGTTTAATGAAAGTTAGAAGTAAAACATTTTACTTCTTTATAAATCTATAAATAGAGATTACGGAAATTATTTAGTTGTTTCAAAATGTATATTAAAAAATCCAGTCAATTCGCATACCTTATAATTTTTTTAAGTATTCTTTTCTTTGCAAACTTCGTTAAGGCTCAATCTAATGATGATTGCCTGATGTGCCATAGTGATAATACTCTTACAACGGAAAAGAATGGAAAAACTATTTCCTTATATGTAAATGTAGCCATTCTTCAGAAATCACCGCACGCAAAATTAAACTGTGTATCTTGTCATGTTGGATTTGATCCGGAAGAAATGCCACATAAAGAAAACATTGAACCTGTTCAATGCGTTAATTGTCATAAGGATGCACCTGTTAAACACCAATTCCATCCTCAAATACTAAAAACGCAAGGTAAGGGATTAAAGCCGGGTGAAAACTGCAAAGATTGTCACGGTACTCATAATATTATTTCTCCCGAAAAGAAAGAATCTCCGTTTAATGTAGCAAATATTGTTAACGGCTGTGGTAGATGCCACAAAAAAGAAAAAGATAATTTTATAAAATCGGCACACTACGTCGCTTATAAAAATAAATTAAAGGGAGCTCCTAATTGTTTAATATGCCACGATACTCCAATTACAGATATAACTGTTAAAAGGGATCCGTTACAAGTAAAGATTTCACAGGAAAAATTATGCCTTTCCTGCCATCTGGATAATCCTGATGTAAGAAAAAGAATTGCACCAACTACTGCGTTTATAAAATCATATGAAAACAGCGTTCACGGTCAGGCGTTAAACAACGGAAATGTTAAAGCTGCAAACTGCGTTGATTGTCATACTGCACATGAAATGCAGAAATCTACTAATCCAACTTCAACTGTTTTTAAGACAAATGTCCCTAATACTTGTGGAAAGTGCCATGGATCTATAGAAAAAGTGTATTTACAAAGTATTCACGGGAAAGCTCTTGCTAATGGAAATCCCGATGCACCGGTATGTATAACCTGTCATGGCGAGCACAATATATTGGCACCTAATAATCCAAACTCACTGGTATCAGCACAGAATGTTTCTTCCAAAGTATGTACCCCCTGCCATAGTTCAGTCAGGCTTTCTGAAAAATACGGGTTCTCTCCAAATCAACCTATAACATTCAAAGATTCGTTCCACGGACTTGCTCTTGAAGGCGGATATACTACAGTTGCAAATTGTGCAAGTTGCCACACAGCACATAATATTAAGCCGCCAAGTGACCCTACATCTTCAGTCTATAAAGGTAATCTTGTAAAGACGTGTGGTAAATGTCACCCCGGCGCAAATGCAAACTTTACAAAAGGAAACGTTCATGTTATAAAAACTGAAAAGAAAGCACCGATTCTCTATTGGATATCCAGTCTTTATGTGAGTTTAATTATTATAGTAATTGGTTTTATGTTCCTTCACAATTTTCTAGACTTTATTAAGAAAGCAAAAATTAAAAAAATGAAACAGCGTGGGCTGATCAAAGAAGAAGTTCATTCTCACTCTTTGTACTTAAGGATGACGCTTAGCGAAAGAATTCAGCACGTCACGCTTATGTTAAGCTTCTTTGCATTGGTTATAACCGGATTTATGTTGCGTTTTCCTGACACCTGGTGGGTAAGACATTTAAGGGATCTTAGTGAGTATGGTTTCCAGATTCGCGGAATTATCCACAGAGTGGCAGCAGTAGCTATGGTGGCTGTTTCTTTGTACCACATTTATTATATCTCGTTTACAAAAAGAGGCAAACAATTAATAAAAGATTTGCTTCCAAAATACTCTGATATAATAGACGCACTGGGAATCGCAAAGTATAACCTGGGCATCAGCAAAACAAAGCCAAAACTTGGAAGGTTTAGTTATGTAGAAAAAGCAGAATATTGGGCTTTGATTTGGGGAACAATAATAATGACGATTACCGGTATTATTATGTGGTTCGATAATACATTCATAGGAATGTTAACCAAGCTTGGATATGATATTGCCAATACTATTCATTACTATGAAGCGTGGCTTGCATTTCTTGCAATAGTAGTTTGGCATTTTTATTTCGTAATCTTTAATCCTGATGTTTATCCTATGAGCCTAGCCTGGATAAAGGGCACAATTACTGAAGAGGAAATGGCAGAAGAACATCCGGCTGAACTGGAAAAAATTAAAAAAGAGAATCAGGACCAAAACAATAAAGAACAATAAAAAATTATAATTATATAATTAATTCCGATCATAGCAAAAAGAATGTCATTTCAGTTCAAAGAAAAAACCGAAATGATATTATAAAGGGGTCTAAGATTTGTTTTTCCGTAATCTTGCTATTTTGATATTATTTGTAGCGTTGTATTCGCTGCAGCTTTCATTTGGACAATCAAATGATGATTGTCTTATGTGCCATTCTGATAAAACCCTTACCGGGCAAATAAATGGTAAAACTATCCACGTTTTTGTAGATCAAAAAATATTACAGGGTTCAGTTCATAAAGATGTTGATTGCATTTCGTGTCACGCTGATCTTGAGGGTACAGATTTTCCTCACAAAGAAAATGTCGCAAAAGCTCAGTGCATACCCTGCCATGAGGAAGCTCAGGAATTATTTAGCGAAGGCATCCATGGGAAATCATATGAGAGCGGTGATAAATTAGCTCCGACTTGCCAAACCTGTCATGGTTCTCATGGCATTATAAAAGTTAAAGATCCAAACTCGGCTGTTGCGCCAATAAAGATTCCTTTTTTGTGTGGAAGCTGCCACAGAGAAGGCGCTCCCGTTCAGGTGCAAAGAAAAATACCGGAAGATCATATTCTGGAAAATTATTCTGAAAGTATGCACGGTGATGGTTTGCTTAAAAAAGGATTGGGAGTTGCTGCTACCTGTGCCTCCTGTCACTCTCCTCACAGGATTTTACCACACTCAGACCCGAGATCAACTATTGCAAGAAATAATATTGCGACAACCTGTACAAAATGTCACATGCAAATTGAACAGGTTCACAGAAAAATAATTAAAGGTAAATTGTGGGAGTTAAAACCACATGCACTTCCTGTATGTATTGATTGTCATCCCCCGCATAAAATTCAGCAACCTGTTTATGGAAATAATGTGGCTAATCAGGATTGTCTGAACTGCCACGGCAGAACTAATCTAAAATCAAAAGATGGCCGTTCAATGTTTGTAGACGTATTAAATCTTGAAGGTTCTGCTCATTCAAAGATTGCCTGTAGCCAATGTCACAATACTGTGAACCCTGCACATGTTCGTCCTTGTGAAGGAATAACTTCACAAGTTGATTGCTCAATCTGTCATGCAACTGAAGGAGATCAATACAGAGAAAGTACACACGGACAACTATTTGCCAAGAATGATCCAAATGCACCAACCTGTGAAGAGTGTCACGGTTCTCATCATGTATTAAGGACAAAAAATCCGTTATCGCCTACTTTTCACACGAACATTCCTAATCTCTGCGGAAAATGCCATCGCAAAGGTGAACCAGCCGCAATGAAATATGTTGGGACAGAACACAACATAATCGGAAATTACACTGAAAGTATACATGGAAAAGGATTATTGAAAAGTGGTTTGACCGTTACTGCTACCTGTACTGATTGTCACACCGCTCACCACGAGCTCCCCCACAGCGATCCTAATTCAAGCATAAACAGAAATAATATTGCTGCTACCTGCGGGGCCTGTCATTATGGGATAGAGGAACAATTTGCAAAAAGTGTTCATTCTGTAACCTTTGATAAAAATAACACCAAGGCACTACCTGTTTGTAATGATTGTCATTCAGCTCATAAAATATCTAGAACAGATGCTACTGGATTCAAATTAAGTATTATGAACACTTGTGGAAGATGTCACGAGAAAATTGCAGAAACATATTTTGATACTTTTCATGGACAGGTTTCTAAACTGGGATATGCCAAAACAGCAAAGTGTTTTGATTGTCATGGTTCACATGATATATTGCCTGTTGATAACCCGCAATCACACGTTAGCCATGAAAACATATTGAAAACTTGTCAGAAATGTCATCAGGGCGCAACAAGAAAATTTGCTGGCTATTTCACCCACGCTACACACCACGACCCGGTTAAATATCCAATATTATACTGGACTTTCAGAGGTATGACCGGCTTACTTGTAGTTACATTTTTGTTTGCAGGCATACACACTCTGCTCTGGTTGCCGAGGTCTTTGCAATGGCGCAAGGAACTGAAAGCGCGACATAATTCAAATGCTGACAAGACAGAGAAAGAGGATGACGATAATGACGAAATGGAAGATGAAAAAACCTAACGGAAATTAATTTTTATTTAATAATTCAAATAATGATGCACAATAATAAACCAAAAGCTGTCAAAAACGTAAATTCAAAAAGATTCGGCTCAAATTATAAAGAAAGCGAGACAAAACAATTTGAAAGATTTACAAGACTAAATCGTGGACTACATTTTTTCATGATATTAAGCTTTTTGAGTTTAGCTTTTACAGGATTAACTTTAAAGTTTGCCTATACAGGATGGGCAGTTATTTTGTCACATCTTTTTGGTGGTTTTGAAAGCGCTCGTTATATCCACCGTTTCTCTGCTGTCATAATGATTTCAGTATTTACTATTCATTTGATTAGTATAGTAAAAATGAAAAGAAAGGAGAAAAAGACCTGGTTTCAAATGTTGCTCGGTCCTGATTCAATGTTGTTTAACAAAAAGGATTTGCAGGATTTTATTGGCTCTATGAAGTGGTTTCTCGGTATGGGTGAAAGGCCTCAATATGGAAGATGGACTTATTGGGAGAAATTTGATTATTTTGCAGTTTTTTGGGGTATTTTTGTTATTGGCTCAACAGGTCTAACTTTATGGATTCCGGAAACTTTAACTAGAATTCTTCCTGGCTGGATAATTAATGTAGCAACAATAATTCACAGTGATGAAGCTTTATTAGCAACCGGATTCATTTTTACTGTGCATTTTTTTAATACGCACCTTAGACCCGAAAAATTTCCGATGGATATAGTTATCTTTTCCGGAAGAGTTCCACTTGAAGAATTTAGAATTGATAGGCCGGATGAATACAGACAATTACTAGAATCCGGAGAATTAGAAACACATCTGGTTGAACCATATCAACCTATTGTTATAAAAGCTATAAAGATCTTTGGTTGGGTTGCTTTAAGTTTAGGTTTTAGCATAATTGTGTGGGTAATCTACGCAATGATTTTTGCTTATAGATAAAAAAATTTTATTAAGAATAAAATTCCAGAAAATGAAGAAAAAATTTCCAGATTCGTTTTATAATCCCATAACTTTTGCAGGCGCTATAATAGCTTCAGTAAGTTTCGGATTGATATTATTTCTATCAGTTCTTGACATAACAGCTGCAGAAACAAATCCCTATCTAGGAATTATTACATTTATAATATTTCCCGTTACTTTAATATTTGGATTAATACTAATTGCATTAGGCATCTACAGAGCCCATAGACAGAAAGTCAAAGGTACCTTCAAAGGGAAACATTTTCCTGTTCTCGATTTAAATAATCCTAAACATAGAATTTCATTTACAGTTTTTTCTGTTGGAACAATATTGTTCCTAGTGTTTACTGCTTTTGGAAGTTACAAAGCCTATGAGTATACAGAAACCGTAGAATTTTGTGGGACTATTTGTCACAATGTAATGAATCCTGAATACACAGCATATAAAAATTCTCCACACTCCAGGGTCGCTTGCGTACAATGTCATATTGGTGCCGGAACTACCTGGTATGTGAAGTCAAAAATATCTGGAGCATATCAGGTTTACTCTGTGTTATTTCATAAATACTCAAAACCTATTCCGACTCCTGTAGAAAATTTGCGCCCTGCTCAGGGAACATGTGAGCAATGCCATTGGCCTAAGAATTTTTTCAGTGAAAAAAAAGTTTCCTTTCATTACTATTTATCAGACGAAAAAAATACTCCTTCTGATATGACTATGTTACTAAAAATAGGAGGAGGCAATAGTGAAATGGGAACTACTACCGGTATCCACTGGCATATGAACATAGATAATACTGTTATGTATTATCCATCGGACAAATCAAGACAAACTATTCCCTGGGTGAGCATTACTTCTAAAGAGTCGGGAAAAACTGTTGTATATAAAACCAGAAACTTTGATGAAAAGAAAATGAATAAAGAAGAAATAAGAAAAATGGATTGCATTGATTGTCACAACAGACCTTCACATATCTATAATCCGCCGGATAAAATGGTTAATGCATATATGTCATTGGGCAGAATTGATTCCAAATTACCCTATATAAAAAGTGTTGCAGTTAATGTACTTGACAAACCGTATTCTTCAAAACCCATTGCAATAGACAGTATTAAATATTCAATTGAAAGTTTCTACAATTCAAACTACCCTCAACTAGCAAAAAAGGAATCTAAAAACATAGAAAATAGCATAAAAAACGTTCAGAAAATTTACAGTAATAATTATTTCCCATCCATGAATGTTAGCTGGAAAAAGTTTCCAAACAATATCGGGCATACTTATTCACCTGGTTGTTTCCGCTGTCACGATGGGCAACACTACTCCGATGATGGCAAAAAAATTTCCAACGACTGCAACATTTGCCATACCATTATAGAAGAAAATACCTCCGATGGAAAAAACCTGGTTTCTCTTAAAGGACTAAACTTCGTGCATCCTGTTGATCTGGGTCAATCACTAACAGAAGAAAACTGTATTGACTGTCATTCTGCTAAAAAGAATGACAATCTTTAATAAATAAAATTAACTAGAGTATTTCTTAATATTCTTTCTTTTTGAAATAAAATATAAGCTTAATTTTTATTACTAAATAACTTTCCAACAAACCAGGGTCATTTGTTATGGAAGATAAAACTAATGTTCAAGGACAAACCAACAGAAGAGGATTTCTCAAATTCTTACTTACAAGCGGATTAATTGGTTTTGCTGCATCTATTTTCTATCCGCTGTTTTCATATCTAAAACCTCCTAAACAAAACGAGGTTGAAGTTTCCAGTGTACTTGCTGGAAAGATTTCCGACTTTGAACCTGATACGGGAAAAATAATTAAATTTGGCAGTAAGCCTGTCTTACTGATCAGGTTAAAAGATAAATCATTCAGGGCATTTACAGCAACGTGCACTCACCTTGCGTGTACAGTACAATTCAGAAGTGATCTTGGTGTGATCTGGTGTGCTTGTCATAATGGTAAATATGATCTGAATGGCCGAAATATTTCTGGACCACCACCACGTCCACTTACAGAATACAATGTTATTCAAAAAGGCAAAGAAATTTACATATCAAAAAATGCATAAAAAATTATGAAAAATTTTATATACAAATTATATAAATGGATTGATGAACGGGTCGAAATAGAGGGGCTTGTAAAATATATGGGGAAAAAGTATGTACCTGTCCATCGAAATTCAGTATGGTATTATTTCGGGGGAGTTTCATTATTCTTTTTCATCATCCAGGTGATAACAGGTATATTACTTTTATTTTATTACAAAGGCAGTTCTGACCTGGCATTTGAAAGTATAAAATTCATAATGTCAAAAGTTCAGTTCGGATGGTTGGTCAGATCAATCCACGCATGGTCTGCTAATCTTTTTATTCTTTCTGCATTCATTCACATGTTCAGCGTTTATTTTGAAAAATCATACAGAAAACCAAGAGAGGTGACATGGTTGACCGGAGTGTTAATGCTTTTTCTAGCACTCGGGTTCGGTTTCAGCGGCTACCTCCTTCCCTGGAATGAATTAGCCTTCTTTGCAACTAAGGTAGGTTCTGATATCGCCGGACAGATTCCGATAGTAGGCAATTCATTGAAAATTTTTATCCGTGGAGGTAACGATGTTACCGGGGCAACACTATCAAGATTATTTGGCTTTCACGTTGCTCTGTTCCCCGGCATTTTCACAATAATTTTGGCAATCCATCTTATTCTTGTTCAAAGACAGGGAATAAGCGAACCAATGCATCTGGAAAATGAGAAAGAAGATGAGAAAAAGAAAATGCCATTCTTTCCAAATTTCATGCTGAGAGATTTGCTACTATGGTTAATTGTACTAAACCTGCTGGCAATTTTAGCAGTCTACTTCCCTGCTGAACTAGGACATAAAGCAAATGCATTTTCGTCTGCACCTGCAGGAATTAAACCAGAATGGTATTTCCTTTTTATGTTCCAAAGCCTGAAATATTTCCCAAGTCACATATGGTTTACTGATGGAGAAGTTATAGGAATATGTTTGTTCGGAATAGCAGGACTTTTATGGTTGCTTGTTCCCTTTTGGGATCGTAAAAGCTCAAAGGGTGAACGAAATGTATTTATGACTTATCTGGGAATATTTGTGGTTATGTTCATCATAGTCCTAACAATATTGGGGTGGTTATCATGAAAAAACTTATAACAATAATAATATTATTTATCTCACTTTGCTTTATAACAAATAACAATTATGCTCAAGGGAAAGATCAATGTTTAAACTGCCACTCTGAAGTTGTAGGTGGTGCGCCTTCGGAATTATTTAAAAATGATATACATTATAAGATGGGTCTTTCCTGTGCAGACTGCCATGGCGGAAACAGTAAAACCGATGATATGGATGCAGCAATGAGCAAAGCAGCAGGTTATATCGGAGTGCCTAAAGGAAATGCAGTTTCTGAAGTTTGTGCAAAATGTCATGCTTCAAAAGAAAAAATGGCTTCATTCGGAGTACATATTCCAACAAATCAATTTGATGATTTAAAGAACAGCGTTCATGGTGCTCTTTCAACAAACGGTAAAGATAGAATTGTACAGTGTATAAATTGTCACGGTGCACATGGGATAGTAAAAGTAACAAATCCTCGTTCCCCTGTTTATCCGTTGAACATACCAAAGACCTGTGCAAAGTGTCATAGTAACTCTGTTTTTATGCGTGCTTATGACCCAAGCCTACCTATAGACCAGTATGAAAAGTACAGAACGAGTGTACACGGCATTTTAAATTCTAAAGGTGACCCGAAACCAGCGCAGTGTGTCAGTTGTCATGGTTCTCACGGAATAAAAGCAACTGACGACGTTAATTCAAGTGTATACCCGGTAAATATCCCTGCTACCTGTTCAAAGTGCCACAGCAATAAAAAATATATGGCTAAGTATAAAATTCCTACAGACCAATATGAAAAATACTCGCAAAGCGTTCACGGCATTGCTCTGCTTAAGAAAAAAGACACTGGCGCACCTGCCTGTAACAGTTGCCATGGCAACCACGCTGCAACACCTCCGGGTATTTCTTCTATCTCAAAAGTATGTGGCACTTGTCATGCATTAAATGCGGAGTTGTTTGCATCAAGTCCGCATAAAAAAGCTTTTGATGAAAACAATTATCCTGAATGCGAAACGTGTCATAGTAATCATTTAATAATAACCGCTACTGATAAATTGCTCGGCGTTTCAAAGGGTGCTGTTTGTGCAAAATGTCATACCCCTGAAAAAAATACTGAGGGTTACAAAGTAGCAAAAGATATGAAATCTAAGATCGATAGCCTTGAAAAAGCACAGAAATATGCGCTCTCTCTGATAGATAATGCAGAGCAAAAAGGAATGGAAGTTGATGATGAAAAATTCAAATTAAGAGATGCACACCAAGCAGTACTTGAAGCGAAAACTGCAGTACATTCTTTTAATGAGAAAAAATTTGATGATGTAGTAGTTGGTAAAGGGCTCAAAGTAACTACTGAAGTAATTAAAGATGCCCAAGCTTCCATTGATGACTATTACTTCAGAAGAAAAGGTCTTGGTATTGCTTTAATTATTACGATTCTTCTGGCAGTGGGATTATACTTATATATAAAAGATTATGAAAAAAATCAGAAAAAGAATGAGTAAAACTCATTAATAATCAAATTATAAGGCAATAAAATCTTTTCCTTAAGGAGTGTGGATTATGAACTCAGACTCAAAGGATCATAGCAATGAAGAAATATTCAGTTATTTAAAAAGCCTGGATGAACGTATATCTAAAATTGAACAGAAGCTTCAAATTTCAGTTAATTACGAAGCTAAAGAATTACTCGATGTAAAAGTTGATGAAACAATAATTGAACTAAGCAGCGAAGAAAAGGAAGAAAGACTTGAATTTCAGATAGGACAATTCTGGCTTGCAAAGCTTGGAATTTTAATTTTCTTTATTGGTGTTGCATTTTTAATGTCCTTCCCTTTTAAGCATATTCCTGTAATCGTTGACATTATATTTGGTTATGCATTCTCTGTTATAGTCTACTATATTTCCAAACACTGGAGAGAAACGTACAGCCATCTATCGGATTACCTGCTGGGTGGTGGTTTATTCCTGTTTTATTTCACAACACTCAGAATGTACTTTTTTGGAAATGGCATTTTGATTTCAGAAACTCCTGTTGAAGTAATTCTCCTTTCGATCACTGTCGCAATTATATTATACATCTCTATTAAAAGAAAATCCAATTACCTGATCCTGCTGGGCTTGGTTCTTGGTTATACTACAGCGTTAGTTAGCGACAACCCATATTCAATTTTTGGTTTTCTTACACTTTTAACTTTGCTTTCTGTTTATTTCAAGCTAAAATACAATTGGCAATCTTTTTTATTTATCGGGATTCTTCTAACATATTTTACTCATCTATTATGGTTTATGAATAATCCTGTTTTGGGCCACACTTTACAGGCAGTTACTGGACCAAGTATAAATCTGTTGTTTCTTTTGGTTTACTCGATAATTTTTGCAGCTGGAACAAAATTAAGAAAAGATCCATACCCGGAAGATATACCCGTAGTTTTCAGTACAATCTTAAATGCGGGCGGATGCTACAGTTTATTTTTTCTGATTTCTTATGTATTTAATGATAGCTCAGCGTCACTTTATCATTTATTAGCCTCAATTACATTTCTCTCTATTGCAATAGTCTTCTGGCAAAAAGAACAAAGCAAATTTTCAACTTTTATATATGCAATGCTGGGTTATTTTGCACTGACTGTTGCAATAATTTATGAGGTAAAATCTCCTGGATTTTACATTTTGTTGTGCTGGCAAAGTTTAATTGTATTATCTACTGCAATTTGGTTCAGGTCAAAATATATAGTCCTGGCAAACTTCGTTATTTATATACTGATATTTCTTACTTATCTGATTTCAGAAGGTAAAATCAGCAGCACCAGTTTAAGCTTCGGAATAGTTGCTTTATTAAGTGCAAGAATATTAAACTGGAAAAAGGATCGTTTGGAATTAACCACTGAGCAAATGAGAAATGCATACCTTATGACTGCACTTTTCATTATTCCCTATGCTCTTTACCACGCAATGCCGGCAGGATGGGCAAGCGTTTCCTGGATATTTGTTGCAATAATTTATTATTTCCTGAGTGTTCTGCTTAAAAGCAAAAAATATCGCTGGATGGCACTTGCAACATTAGGTTTAACAGTTGGCTACGTTTTTATAATTGGAATAACAAACGAAGATTTCACATATAAAATAATTTCATTCCTGGTGTTGGGTTTTGTAATGCTGATTATTTCAATTTTGTATTCAAGAAAAAAAAGAGGCCAACAAAAAGTAGAGCAAAAGTAAGGCGTTATTTTTCAGCTACATATTACAACAGATTACTAGTTTGATTAAATCTATAAATTTCTTATTATATATTTATATTCTTCAATTTATAAATTGTCGAGAGTAAATATTCCTTTATATTCCCATTGAAAAACACATTATTCAATAAGTCCTACTCTTTCCTTTCTAGGAAGTCATCGGAGCTGTTTGAACGGGCCAGAATGACCGAACACACCTTTATGATTATACTAGCAATCATTATAGGTATTCTTGGTGGATTTGGCGGAATCGGTATCAGGTGGATGATAAAAACAATTTCCGATATTTCTTTCCCTGGCCCCGGTAATATTTTACAAAACATATTAACAACACACTGGTACTGGATAATAATCATTCCTATCATTGGAGGAATTATCGTAGGTCCTATAATTTATTTTTTAGCTCCGGAAGCAAAGGGCCACGGTGTCCCCGAAGTTATGCAGGCAATTCTGTTAAAAGGTGGAAATATCCGTCCACGCGTTGCATTTATAAAGGCAATAGCATCTGCAATATCAATAGGAACAGGTGGCTCAGTAGGGCGTGAAGGCCCGATTGTTCAGATAGGTTCCAGTTTAGGTTCAACCGTTGGGCAATTTTTCAGAGTTCCAACAAAAAGACTAAAAACTCTTGTAGGCTGCGGTGCGGCGGCTGGAATTGCTGCAGCTTTTAACGCACCGATTGCGGGTGCACTTTTTGCAGTTGAAATTATTCTTATGGATTTTGCTGTTGCACAATTCTCACCTATAGTCATTTCTTCCGTAATGGCAACAGTTATTTCGCATACTTTCGAGGGAAATTTTATAGCATTTCTTGTCCCCAAGTATCAACTCGCCTCTCCATATGAAATTATTTTTTACTTTGTTCTTGGAGCAATTGCAGGGCTGGTTTCATACGCTTTTATAAAGCTTCTTTATTTTTCAGAGGAAGTCTTCGATAACAGACTGAAAATGCCAGAATATATCAAGCCAGCGCTGGGGGGATTAATTCTTGGATTAGTTGCATTGCTTTACCCCGAAATAATGGGAGTAGGTTATGAAACAATAAATCTGGCTTTAAAGGGCGATATGCTCTGGTATATTGCTTTTATATTGGTCTTTGCAAAAATATTTGCAACTTCTGTTACTCTTGGTTCCGGGGGATCTGGAGGAATTTTTGCTCCGTCATTATTTATGGGTGCTATGCTCGGATATTTTTTCGGCGCATTCGTACATCAGTTGTTCCCACTAATAACCGCAACTCCCAACGCCTACGCATTAGTTGCTATGGGAGGATTAGTAGCTGGTACAACAAGAGCACCAATTACTGCAATTATAATTGTATTCGAACTCACAAACGACTACCGTATTATTCTTCCCTTAATGATAACTTGCATTATCAGCACAATTCTTTCGTCAAGATTATCCCGCGAATCAATCTATACTTTAAAACTTCTTTTGAGAAACATAAGCATAAAAGAAGGTACAGAAGCAAACGTTATGGAGTCGATCTTCGTACAAGATGTTTATTCACCTGAATTCAGTTCGATACTTGTTAACGATAACTTTAACCAGGTAATTAATAAAATAATAAAAGGAAAAGGGCCCGATTTCCCGGTTGTAGATGAAAATTATAATATCAAGGGAATGATCTCTTTAAATGATTTAAAGGAACATTTATATGAACGCGAATCGCTGCAAAATTTATTGATAGCCGGTGATCTCGCTAATTTAAATTTCGATATGATAAACATTGAAACTGATTGTAAATCAGCAATGGATATAATGAGCAATTATGATCTCGAAGGGCTTCCGGTTTTTGACGATAAAAATCAGAATAAAGTTATTGGAATGATTTGGAGAAAAGATATACAGGATGCATACCAGAAGGCGATCGAAGCAAGAGAAATAACTTCAAGCCTGGCAAGCAGTATTGTTATGAAAGACGATATGCCACAGGTTCATTTTATGGAAGGTTATTCAATTTCTGAAATTTCTGCTCCAAAATCTTTTATAAATAAATCAATAAGAAAATTAGATATCAGAGCCAGATATGGAGTTGAAGTGTTATCAATTAAAATAGTAAAAAACAAATCTGAAAAAATTAAAGCAATCCCAAGTGCAGATTATATTATCAGAAAGGATGATGTTCTAATTGTAGCAGGAGAAATAAGAAATATTAATATTCTACAAAATGTGGACTGAAATATTCAATTCATAAATCAGAAAAAATATTTACTATTATAGCCTAAATCAGATAACTTTTCTTTACTCTCATTTATGAATTCTGCTATTATTTCAATGGGTATTACTTTTGCAATTCCGTATTTTAGATCTTCTTTCTCAATTGCATAAGCATCGCCTTTATAAGGAACAAGTGGACTATATTGAACATTATTTTTTAATTTCTCTGGCCGAAGTATATACTCGGTTTCTTCAGGTATTGCTCTAATAATACCGACAAGCTCAAAATTTGGAATCCCGTCCCTAATCCCAAGAACAATTCCTCCGCTGAATCCCCTATTTACAACAGCATCAATAAGAAATGAACCGTGACCATCCATATCAGGACTGCTGACTATTGCCTTAGAAACCATTTTGTAATTTATAGGATAGCCGAAAACATAAACAAATGTGCCCCATTCTAATTGTTTAGCCTCTCCTTTGGGGTAGGGGAAAACAGGGAAATTTACATTTTGAAAGGATGAATATGTATGACCAAGAATTGCAAGATCATGCATTTTGTCTGCTACAAGAACTTCGACATTACCTGCATCGGGCAAGCCCGCCACAAAATTCATTTGGCTTTCTCTTATAGAAACACTTTCAAGATAATCAGTAAGTTTTCCTTTATCATCTGTGAAGTAACCATAAATTGTATCTGGAAAACTTACAACATGTGCACACGTCAATAAAGCTATTTTGTTATTTATAGAATATATAATAGTGCCCGTTCCCGAACTTGTCTTATTGAAATAGCCAGTATAGTTTATATTTTTTTCAAGGAAATCTTCATTGATATCCGAGACTTTAGCACGAGTACCACTGTTAAAAACATAGGTCTTATAAAACGCTACACAATTAATTCTCTCAATACTTTTACCGATGCGCTCTAATTCTTCAGAACTGCCTTTATAAGGAAATTCACTATCATATTTCCCGTCATTTAAGGTAGGAAAAGCTGATTTATAAACCATTGATGAGCAGCCGGAGAGTGTCAAATAAAAACATGCTATCAAGATTAGCAAATACTTATTTACAAAATTTTTCAAAGCTGGGATATTTGTCATATTTGGAAATTCAGAAAAAATATTTAATATAATATACTGATTAAAATTGCATTAAATGTGTTAAAATTCAACAGACATTCTCTCAGATCTTATATACCTGATTACCTTTTCATTTCTTCTTATTAAAAGATACGAAAGGTAAAGACATTTAAATGAGTCTAAATTTTCTTTAGAGCTCAAAAAAATTTGTTTCCTGTTTTTTATTAGTATAATTTACATAAATTATCATCTTCAATAGTGGCAAATTCCATTAACTTAGAGGAGTAATTGTGGAAATAGCAGCAAAATTGAAAGAAGTAAAAGAAGGCTTTCACCGCTCCTTTTGGGTAGCTAATATCATGGAGCTTTTCGAACGTCTGGCTTATTACGGACAGCAGATCGTTTTTATGGTTTATATGCGTAATAAGCTGGGATTTTCAGAAACTGAAGCAGGTTCTTTATCAGGCATTTTTGGAGGATTGATCTACCTCCTTCCAATTTTAGGAGGAACACTTGCCGACAAATGGGGATTTCGAAAAGCTTTTAATGTTTGTTTCACGGTTCTTGCAATCGGCTACTTTCTAATCGGTTCAGTTGGAATGCCTGCTTTCTCAGGAATATATGGAAATCTGGATCATTATTGGCTTATAATGTTATTCCTGATTTTTACTGCACTTGGTGGTTGCTTTATTAAACCATCTGTACTTGGCACAGTAGCTCTCGGTTCAAAACCGGAAACTAAATCACTGGGCTTTGCAATTTACTATTGGCTTGTCAATGTCGGCGCAATGATAGGACCAACTATTGCATATTTAGTAAGAGATAGTATCGGATATGAATATGTTTATATGATTTCTGCAATATCCTGCTTTGCAATGCTCATAGTAAATTTAACATTATACAAAAACATTAAGAGCGAAGTAGCAGAACCTGTAGAATCCCTCGGCAAAAAAATAAAGAATCTATTTGTTGTTCTGGCAAATTACAAATTTATGATATTCCTTCTAATCTATTCTTTATATTGGATTATATTCTGGCAGGAATTTATTGTAATACCATATTATGTAACAGATTTTATAGGAAAAAATGCTCCCTATGAAATAATTCAATCTTGGGGAGGTGCAGGTGCAATAATACTTTTTCAGATACCGGTTAACAGGCTTACCAAGAACTTTACAACTGAAAATGCAATTCTGACAGGATTTTTTATTTCAAGCTTGATCTGGATAATAATTGCAATTCATCCTAGTATTCCTACAATTGCTGCAGGTGTTGTTGCATTTTCAATTGGTGAAATGACACAGGCTCCTCGTTATTATGAATATATTTCAGAAATAGCTCCTGCCGGCCAACAAGGGCTTTATCAAGGTTATGCTTTCCTACCCATAGCTATTGCAAGATTTGTCGGTGATCCAATTGGCGGATGGCTTTATGAAACTGCAAAAGATAATAATAATATGAGTCTCGTTTGGTTTTCACTTATTGGAATTGGATTATTAGCAACCGCATTGATGTTTCTTTATAATAAATATTTAATTAAGCCCAAAACTGCTTAATTACATAATAGTTCTAGAGTAAAAGATGACATCTATTTTTACAATGATGTCATCTTTTTAGTTTATAAAACCATTCATCCGAAAAATTAGACCTCCAGTCATTTTTCTGTTTGAATTCTTAGTAAAAAGAGTAAATTATCTCTTTAAAAGTCAGATTAAGAGAAAAACTATGACTACTTTTTTATTGTGGCTTTTGCTTTTATTTTTCTGCTGGCCTTTGGCGATTTTAGCAATAATTGTGTATCCTTTCGTATGGCTGTTACTACTTCCTTTTAGATTAATCGGAATTACAGTCTCAGGAATTTTCAAATTTTTAAACAGCCTGATTACTCTCCCCGCGAGAATATTGAGGGGAGGTGCACATTAAGCTTTGTAAACCATTATTTTTATAAAGTACAAAATCCAGGGGTTTCTGAATTCGCTAAATTTTTGGTAGCGTTTGTGCAAATTTTACGTGAACCTTTTAGTTATTTCGTACATCTAAACATTATCTGCAAAAAAAGACATATTTTGAGGAATATCATTATTACGAATAATGACTGTAAGTGGTCAATTATAAATGAGTTACAAGTATAAATTCATTAACCTGTATTTACACTAAATTTATAAAATTAGGAATAATTTTTGTATATTTGATGTCTTTATTTGAACATTTTAGCAAACTTTTGGAACTTAAAATAGTCTAATTTGTTAACTATATTATTATAGAAACTTTATAAATCAGGAGTAGATAAAATTGAAAATAACCAAGCAATTTACCAATCGTGAGAGTAAATCTTTAGATCAGTATTTACAGGAGATAGGTAAAGTAGATCTTCTTACACCTGAGCAGGAAATAGAGCTCGCTATACGAATTCGCAAAGGCGATAAGCTTGCACTTGATGCATTAACAAAAGCAAACCTTAGATTCGTAGTTAGCGTTGCAAAACAATTCCAAAATCAGGGCTTGTCATTGGGAGATCTTATAAATGAGGGGAATCTTGGATTGATAAAAGCAGCTCAGAGATTTGACGAGACACGTGGATTTAAATTTATTTCTTATGCAGTATGGTGGGTTAGACAATCAATTATGCAAGCTATTGCAGATCAGTCAAGAATTGTTCGTCTTCCGCTGAACCGTGTAGGCTCATTGAGTAAAATAAGCAAGGCTTACAGAGATCTTGAACAGGAATATGAAAGAAAACCCACTACTAAGGAGCTTGCATCAATTCTTGATATGAGTCAGGATGATGTAGCTTATGCAATGCAGATTTCCGGACGTCACGTTTCTATGGACGCACCTTTTTCAGGAGACGATGATAAAAACAGCTTAATGGATGTTCTTCCAAATGATGATCAACCTTCTCCCGATACGATACTTATGAGAGAATCTCTCAAGAAAGAGGTTGAAAACGCATTGTCAACTCTTAGCGAAAAAGAGGCTAAAGTTTTAAGATTATATTTTGGAATTGATGCTGAAAGATCCGCTACTTTAGAAGAGATTGGAGAAAAATTTGATTTGACCCGTGAACGTGTAAGGCAGATTAAAGAAAAAGCTTTGCGAAGATTGAAACATAATGCTAAGAGTAAAAACCTAAAGGCCTATCTGGGCTAATAAGTTAGTATAATTAGTTTAATAGCGTATAGTCTAAAACTATACGCTATTTTTATTTTAAAGAATTATGACAAAAGCTAAATACTACTTATTAATATCAATCTGATCATTACCCCCTTTCAAATATCTATCAAGATAATTATAATAAACTTTCATTAATAAAAAGTAGCTTTGCATATTATAAATAGCTCCGTGTGCACCGGGAGGAAATATCCTAAGATCAAAATCTTTGCCCGCATTTGTCAACGCTGTTAACAGTTGCATAGTATTCTGAACGTGTACATTATCATCAAAATCAGAATGAATCAGAAGTAGATGTCCTGTTAAATTAGCAGCATGTGTTGTTGGTGCACTTTCAATATAGCCTTTTTCATTTTCACTTAAGAGTCCCATATATCTTTCTGTATAAATATCATCATACAAACGCCAATCGGTTACAGGAGAATTGGCAATTCCAACTTTAAAAACTCCCGGATGATTAAACATTGTATAACAAGTAATATAGCCACCATAACTGGTACCCATAATTGCCATATTATCTTTATCAACATACGGTAGCGTAGAGAGATATTTTGCTGTTTCAACAAAATCATCGCTTTCCAGTTTACCCAGATGTTTATATACCTGCTTCATAAAGTGGCTGCTGTAATTAGCATTGCCCCTGTTATTAACATCAATAATTAAATATCCCTGCTGGGCAAGGTACTGATGAAAAGCATTAGTATCGAAAGCATCGTATACATACTGTGAACCCGGGCCTCCGTAAATAGCTAATATAACCGGATATTTTTTACCCGGATCAAAGTCAAATGGTTTTATCATATAACAATCCAGCTTTACCGAATCAGACGTAGTAAAACTGAACAATTCCCTTGGTGAGTAAGAATGTTTAGCCAAAAATTCACTGACCGATTTATTATCGACCAGTTTTTTTAACATACCTTTTTCTACACTTGAAACTTCCACCTGTGTTGGTAAATGTACATTGGAATAAGTATCAATATAATAATTGCAATTAGGGGACATATCAATATTATGAGTTCCTTCTTCTTCAGTAAGCCTCTTTTTGTCTGTACCGTCAAAATTAATTGCGTATAACTGAGGCTGGGTTGGAGAAATTTCAGTAGAAAGAAAGTATACTTTTTTATCTTTTGTATCTATTCCTTCAACTTTCTTAACTGTCCAGTTTCCTTTTGTAACCTGGTTTATCAGTTTCCCGCCATAGTCATACCTGTACACATGCTGATGCCCATCTCTGTCTGATATAAAGAAAAATTCTTTAAGATTTTCCGGAAAGGCAAACATGTCTTTTACGTGGCTATAAAAATCAAACACATCAATCCACGTATCTGATTTTTCTTCAAATATCAGCTTGTTTTTAGAGGTGGCAACATCATAAAAATATAACTTTAAATGATTTTGAGCCCTATTGAGTACAACAACAGCGAGCACGTTCGGCTCACTTGTCCAATAGACCCTGGGGATATAAAAATCTCCTCTGTCACCTGTATCAATCCATATGTTCTTTCCTGACTTTACATCAACAACACCAATTTTTACTTTTGGATTAGGGTCACCAACCTGTGGATAAGCTATTTTTTCATATTCCACGTGAATGCCAGCAAAATTAGTTAACTGATATATCGGAACAGGGCTTTCATCAAAAGCCCAGTAAGCTATATATTTGTTATCATTTGACCATCTCCAGGCCTGGCCTTGTCCGAATTCTTCTTCGTATACCCAGTCATAACGACCGTTGAAAATATTACCATTCCCCCCATCTGTAGTTAACTGTTTTTCTTCTTTAATATTAAAATCATATACATACATGTTTCCATCACGTTCATAACCTATCTTAGAACCATCAGGAGAAAGTTCAGCAGTTCTTGCATCTTTTGCAGCTTCCTTTAACTCTTTATTGTCCAATGAATAAACATAATAATCAGAGATCCCTGATCTTCTAAATATTTTTCTGAAATTAGTCTGGAATAAAATATGTTTCGAATCATTTGCCCATTGAAAAGAATCGTAAGTAAATTTTTCATCAGAATTAGGAAAAGTTATATTTTCACCGTTGAATATTAGTACATCTTCATCTTTGCCGGGATCATATGCTCTTATCTCGGAAGTATTGTCCCCCTTGTTAGATGAGATATACGAATACCGAGCTCCATTATCGATCCAGTTAACACTTTTAGGACCACTCTTGCCGGAAAGTTTTTTCCCCACAATTAATGCATCCTTAAGGTCTTTAAATCTCTCTTTTTGTGTCTCTTGCTGTGAGTAGATTAATCCCGTCAGAAATGCAAATAAAATTACTAATAGGAATTTTACATTCGTACTAAATTTTTTCATAGCTGTAACCTGTTAAAATGAAATAATTTTAAAATTAAATAAGATAAGTAGGACAATCAAGAAAATTATTGTAGCTAGTGGTTCTAACCTATAGTCCATAGTATAGGGACATAAGAAATTCATTAGTTCTTTTATCCACAAAATTTCCATTAGTTTGCTCTGACGAAACAAGTGAAGACTGAAACTTTCCTCTGATAAACAATTCGTGTATGATTTCATACTTAACATCAAAACCCCACCAGGTGTAATTGTTCCTTAATCCAAACAGGAATGGCGGTTGCGGTTGTTCATATTGCTGAGCAACTACTCCTGAACTACCTTTTCTGATATACTCAGCCCAGAGAGTCGCCTGCAAACCTCTTATAAATCTGTAATTAACTGAACCATATACCAGATCAGCATTGTACCCTATCCAGTGTCCCATTAAATAAGATGAACTTTCGTAAGTCAGTGTTGGAACAAAATGGGAATATACAAATGGATAAATGCGGGTATACTCTGTTGTAACTGTTAAATTATCCAAAGGTAAGTCGGTTATAGATGCACCAAGGGTAAACCCAAATTGATTTCTTTGTTTTTGCTTATTAAATGCGCCGGAAAGTGTAAATTCATCTATAAACCAGGTCCCGTAAAGATGTGTATTCTTCAAATTATTCCTGGAACTTACCCCGAGAAAAAACTGTGAATTTCCCCCTACTTTATTATCACCATTACTTAAATAATGATCAGCCAAGCGAAAAAACATAATTGGTATAAGATAAGATATTTCAAGCTTGTCGCTGTAAACAATTGATTCACCTATCGAGATATCCAAACCATTCAATGGTGTTAGAGTTAAAGTATGAGAGGCTAAATATTTATTTCTGTAAATATCCCTTTGTCTTCCCGTAATATACGTAGAATAACTAGCTGCTGAATCAATAATATCAGAGTTTAACCAAGCGTGAATGTAATTAAAACGAAGCCAATTTGTTGGATGAAGATCAAGTCTTATAAAAGGAAAAGAAGGGGCCTTATCAGAAAGTACTAATAACCCACTTTCTCCATATCCCCAATTAAGAAAATCTTTTCCTATGGTAAAATTCCCCCAAGACCAATCAGTGGAAATGTTCGCGTGAACCTCACTGTATTGAATGCTGTTACTATTTTTTTTCGCCACTATTACACCTGTCTCAGGGGTAAACGCTTTGGTCCTGTCAATATTATCCCCGGATTCATCGTTATCTCTCCAATAAAAGCTAAATCCAATTCTGTCTGTCAAATACCCGTAAATAGAAACTCCGTTCCACGTATGAGTCTGCTTTGAGCCATCATTTTTACCAACTTCAATTCCAAGAACAGGGCTTGCGTTTATTTTGAATAAACCGCTTGAATAAGAAAACAATCTCCATCTTTGGAATTGATCTTTCCCCAACAGTGTGTGGTTTGTTAGTGTATAGCTTTTAGTGTTTAGCGAATCGTTGGTTAATTCGAATCCATAGTCTTTCAAATAAAAGGCTAGCTCTTCCCGTTCTAAACTTGTCAACTGATTGTCCACTGTCCGCTCGCTATACGCTTGCAGCCTTCCAAGCTGCATCGCTATATACTTTCTGCTCACCGGTCTAATATTATCATTGAATACTATAATTCCCTTTTGCGCCATTCTATCAAGATACTTATAGATATCATCGTGAGAGATTGGCTCGTAAACTGTCTGTCCAAAGAGAGTGAATGTGAAAAGTGAAAAGGCAAAAGTGAAAAATATTAATTTACTGTTAGTCATATAAAATCCTTATTAGTAATTACAGACATAGCACAAAGAGCAAATTGATAATTTAAACTTGCGAAAAACTGATTGAAAATAATAAGATGTATGAATTAAAGATCCTTTTCAAAAATAAAACAATTCCCATTATACTTAGCAAACTATATTATAATATAAGGTACTTTATGCTATTTAATTTGTTAAATGATTTGAAAAATAGAGGAAGGGAAATTTTTAAAAAACTTAACGTTAAATGACTATACGCTGTAAGCTATTTTCAATACGCATTCGGGTCACCTTTAATCATATTCCATATAGTAAGTGCGATTATTTGTATATCCAGCCAGAACGTCCAGTTTTCAATATACCAAATATCGTGGTCTATTCTTTTCTGCATTTTACTTACACTTAAAGTTTCACCTCTAAACCCGTTTACCTGAGCCCAGCCTGTTATTCCGGGTTTAACCAAATGCCTGACCATATAAAGATGTACCTTATCTTTCGATTCCTCATTAAGAGGCGTTGGATGCGGGCGTGGTCCTACAATACTCATTTCTCCACCCTTAAGAACATTAAGGAATTGAGGAAGTTCATCAAGGTTTGTCTTTCTGAGTATCCGTCCAATTTTAGTGACACGTGGGTCATTCTTTTTAGCCTGTTGATATTTCCCATTTTCATCCGTTTCACTGCATTCTGTCGAGCGCATTGACCTGAACTTATACGTAATAAAATGTCTGTTGTCACGGCCCCATCTTTCCTGTTTATAAAAAACAGGGCCGGGGGATGTAAGTTTTATTATTATAGCAATCAGAGGCCAAAGCCACCAAAAAACTAAAACAAAAAGCAAAAGAGTTATCAATATATCAAAGCCACGTTTTAGTAATCTCCAATGCAATTCATTTATCCTGTCTTCTCTTACGGAGATTATAGGAAAACGCCCAAATAGCGAAAGACTATACTTATCAGATATAAAATTGAAATAATCAGGAATAATTTTAATCCTGGTTGTATGTTTTTCACAAACATCAACAACTTCTTTAACTCTCTCAGCAGCACTATTCGGCAGTGCAACTATAACATCATCAACTCTCAACGTTTTAAGATATCCATCCAGCTCGTTTATCTTTCCAAGATACTGTCCATTTAAATTTGTTCTCAGCTTATCATCAAGAAACCCGAGAATATTATAGCCAAAATGCGGGTTTCGTTTAACTGTTTCATAAAAATTCCTACCTATTTTTCCGGTACCTATGATCAGCATATGCCTGAGGTTTCTGCCGTGTCTTCTAAAAAGATATAGTAATCTACTGAAGAAAAATTTCTCTGTGCTAATTGCAACAAATGTTCCTCCCATATATAATATTACAAAGTACCTTGAAAATGTTTTCTCGTTTAAGAGGAATAGTATAAGAATAGCACTAACTGCCTGGACAAAACAATTTTTAATTATGATGATAAGCTCAAAGCTGAAATTCCTGGACCTGAATTCATCATATAATCCTGTTGACTTAGAAGTAAAAAACCAGATTACGGCTAAAGATAAGATCAGGAATTGTGCATTTACATTTCGCAGGAAATCAAAATTATCTGCCGAAAGGTATGCCGATAAAATGCAAATAATTACTAATATTATTATATCTGAACCGATTCTTAGAAAATATAAGGTGGTTCTAAAGAGTTGCATTGATTTAACTTTAAAAAATTCAGCCCGTTTAATATACTAAATGATATTATCAAAAGATTAAGGGCTTAAGCCATTTGAAAATGATGTCAAAAGTTTAATTATTCAAAAATAAAGAGGCTAAGGTACCCATTTAAATTCATACTGTAACTTCTATTTATATACTCCTTCCTCTAAAATTTCAACAATTTCCTTGCCAAGTGCCAGATTTTGACGACAAGCGGCTAAATAGAGCGACAAAAAGAAATGGTTTCAGCAAAAAATTAAATGATATTACTTATTTTATTTAATACAGATGAATGATAGAAAGTAATATTTACCAGTACCCAGGTACAATTTGATAGCCCCTCTTGTTTTAATATGATATGATTAAATGTTAAAATATTTAAAAATACGATACTTAATATAAAAAATAATATCTTATTAGAAACGTCTTTTATCTAAATTTAACTAAATGTCCCTCTTTAATTTATTTGACAGTTTCTTTCGATTTAACAACCTGTTCATTTATCCAGACATAAGTTTTAGCAATACCTTCCTTTAAAGATTGAGATGGTGCCCAACCAAGTTTGTCTTTTATCAGTTTATTATCAGAATTTCTACCCCTTACGCCCAGCGGGCCATCAATATGCTTTATACTTAATTTTTTATCGGCGGCTTGCATGACGATTTCTGCCAGATGGTTTATTGTAACCATTTCTTCTGAACCTATATTTACGGGACCGTGGAAAGTTTCAGAGTCCATCAATCTCCTTACACCTTCAAGGCATTCATCAATGTAAAGGAATGATCTGGTTTGTTTTCCATCTCCCCAGATCTCAATTTCTCCCCCCTCTTCAGTTTCCGCAACTTTTCTGCACATAG
>CAZQQD010000017.1:0-38338 GCA_964595355.1 uncultured Ignavibacteriaceae bacterium
TAAAAAAGAAATGTAATTTAATAATCAGTCATCATCCGTTGATCTTTCATCCTCTAAAAAAAATAGATGTAGGGCGAAATAAAGATTCCGCGATAATTGAAAAGCTAATAAAAAATGATATAACACTTTATTCCGCCCATACTAACCTCGACTTCACCAAAGACGGCGTTAGTTTCGAACTGGCCAAAAAATTAAAACTCCAAAACATAAAATTCTTAGCTGACCTTCCATCAAATCAATTTAAGTTAGCTGTATTTGTACCTGAATCTTCACTGCAAAAAGTTTCTGATGCAATTTTTAATGCAGGCGGCGGCAATATAGGCGAATATTCACAATGCAGTTTCAGATTGAAGGGAGAAGGGACTTTCCTTGGTTCTCCAAAATCAAATCCTGCGGCGGGAGAAAAAAATAAAGCTGAAAAAGTTGAAGAAGTAAGACTTGAAGTTTTGGTGAATTCTTACGATTTGGAAAATGTAATTTCAGCAATGTTGCAAATTCATCCTTACGAAGAACCGGCTTATGATATTTATACCCTTTCAAACTCAGGGACAAATACTGGCGCAGGAGCTATAGGTGAGTTAAAAGAGGCAATGGATCAAAAGACATTTTTAAAGTACGTTGCTAATTCTGTTAACGCATATAATTTCAGATTCACAGAGGGTAAAAAATCTAAAATTAAAAAAGTGGCGGTTTGCGGTGGCAGTGGCTCAGATATGATAAGTATTGCTATAAGCGAAGGAGCGGACGCATACATTACTGCAGATATAAAATATCATGCTTTTCATGATGCCAAAGATCAAATATTACTAATTGATGCAGGGCATTATGAAACTGAAATACATTCTTTGGATGAAGTAGAAAAAAGATTAAAAAATTTTACCGCCGGTAAATCAGGAATAAAGATTTTTAAATTCAGTGGGTCAACAAACCCCATTTTATTTTATAACAATTAAATAAGGAGAAATAAATTGCTCGACAGATTAAAAACTCTTTTTGAGTTGCAGAGTATTGATGATCAGCTCGATGAGCTGGAAGAGTTGAGAGGCGATCTTCCCAATTCAGTTCAGGTCCTTGAGGAAAAGATCAATGCAATTAAAGAAGATATAGTGAACAAGGAAGCTGAACAAAAAGATTCACTCAAGAAACGAAAAGAAAATGACAATGAAATAAAAAAGTTAAAGGAGAATCAGAAAAAATTTAAGGCTCAGCTTTACCAGGTGAGAAATAATAAAGAATACGATGCACTTACAAAAGAAATTGATCATACTGAAGAACTGGTTAGTAAACTTGAAGCTGAAAATGATGCTCTTGCTGATCTGAGTAAAAGTCTGACGGATGATATTGAGGCAGTTAAACCCCAGCTTGATGAGTTGAATGAAGAGCTTAAAGTAAAACAGGCAGATCTGAAAGTCATCATTAAAGCCAATGAGAAAGAAGAAGCCAAGCTCAGGGAAAAGAGAAAGGAAGTTGAAGCTCAAACCAAAAAGGCTGATCATGCTGCTTATATGAGAATCAGGAAAGCTAAGAAAGGTATGGCTGTTGCAACAATAAAAAGATCAGCTTGTTCAGGTTGTCACAATATAGTGCCTCCACAAAGACAGCTTGAAATCAGGAGAAATAATAAGCTTTTCTTTTGTGAATATTGCGGAAGAATTCTTGTTTCAATTGAAGTATCGGAGTCAGTTACTGCAGGGTAGCTTTAGAACGCCTTTTTCGTACACATATAAGTTCTTATAACTTAGGAGCTTATAGCTATACAATAACCTTATATTTCATAATTTACCGTGGCAAAAAACCAATTTAGAATGCTTTGAGGCAATTAAATTATTATATTTGTCTCAGTGTTATTTTCTTTTGTGGAAAGAGGTATGTGTTCGTGATTTTATGATTGGTAAAAGTTTTTTTGAGTAAATTTTTCTAATTAGTATATCGAAAAGCTGGTAATTGAGCTCAGATCTTAATAAAAAAAGTAATTGACAAAAATTGTGTATGGGAAACACAATTTTATTTTTAAGATAAAATAAACGCCCTGATCCGGGCAATTGCTTCCCGATTTTATTGGGAGGAGGAAAGTCCGAACTTCATAGAACAGAGTGCCGGGTAACACCCGGCTGTTATTGGAAAAGCTGCCCCACGACAGTGATACCGATAACACGGGAAAGTGCCACAGAAAATAAACTTCCCCGATCAGTCGGGGTAAAGGTGAAAAGGCAGGGTAAGAGCCTACCGCTCTGATAGTAATATCAGAGGCACGGCAAACCCCACTCGAAGCAAGGTCAAATAAGAAGGTCTTTCCGGCATTTGCTGGATTAAAGTTGTTCGCTTTATGTCTTCGGACAGGACTTTCGGGTAGACTGCTGGATCCCTATGGTAACATTGGGACGAGATAAATAATTGCCGCCCTGATTAAATTTGGGGAACAGAATTCGGCTTATAGGATCCGGATGTTTATTTTGTTCTTACAACCCTGCTTACCGAAAGGTAGGCTTGCTTATTAAATATAAGCGGGTATCTTTGAGGGATAATCATATGTTGGAAAAACGTTGGAAGATTAAAGAGATTACCGACGAATATGCAGTAAAATCTTTAGCCGATTCACTTAATTTTTCCGAAGTTCTTGCCAGATTATTAATCCACCGCAATATTAATAATTTTTCAGAATCCAAATTCTTTTTCCGACCGACAATCGATTCTATATATGATCCTTTTCTTATGGACGGAATGGAAAATGCAACAACCCGGGTCATTAAAGCGCTTACAGAAAATCAGTCAATATGTATATACGGAGACTACGATGTAGATGGGACGTGTTCGACTGCACTTATGTATATGTTTTTGAAAGAGCTCGGAGCTAATGTTGAATACTATATTCCTAAAAGATTAACTGAAGGTTATGGAATATCACTGTCTGGAATTGATTACGTAAAATCGAGAAATGTTTCTTTACTTATTTCAGTCGACTGCGGAATTACTGCAGTTGAAGAAGTGGAATATGCAAATGAGCTCGGTATTGATTTAATTATTTGCGATCATCATCAACCAAAAGAACAAATACCGAAAGCATTTGCAGTTCTTGACCCATTAAAACCAAACTGCAATTATCCATTTAAATATCTTTCCGGAGCCGGAGTGGCTTTTAAACTTGCTCAGGGAGTTTCCGAAAGAATTGGCAAACGGGATTTGCCGCTTCAATATCTTGACCTTGTTGCACTTGCAGGTGCTGCTGATATAGTTCCTTTGATTGATGAAAACAGGGTGCTTGTTAAGGAAGGTTTGAATTTAATTAATAATAATCCACGGCCGGGCATTGAGGCATTAATTGAAATCAGTAAGCTGAGTCCCGGAAGCTTAAGTTCCGGCCAGGTTGTTTTTACAATTGCGCCGAGAATTAATGCTGCGGGTCGGTTAGGTGATGCAGAACGGGCGGTTGAATTATTTATTACAAAGGACAAAAGTAAAGCAAAGGAATTTGCAAATATTCTTGAATCAGAAAATTATGAACGCAGGAAAATCGATGAAGACACACTGGATGAAGCATTAAATATTATAGAGAATTCTTTAGATTTGGATGTTGAAATTCCGATAGTACTTCACCAAGAAAGCTGGCATGCCGGCGTAATCGGTATAGTTGCTTCTCGTTTAGTTGAAAAATATTATCGCCCTACTGTAATGCTTACGACCGTTGACGGGGTCGCAAAAGGTTCAGCAAGGAGCATTGCAAATTTCAATATTTATGAAGCGCTTGAAAAATGCAAAGATGTTCTTATTCATTTTGGTGGACATAAAGCGGCTGCAGGTTTGGCTGTGGAAATTGAAAAACTCGACAAATTTAAACAGAAATTTAGTCAGGTAGTAAGTGAATCAATGTCTTTTGATGATCTTTCACCGGAAATTAATATTGATTCACAGTTAAAATTTTCGGAAATAACCCCTAAATTTTTGAGAATTATAGATCAGTTTGCACCGTTTGGTCCGGGAAATATGCGCCCTGTCTTTCTCTCTGAAGGTGTGGAGATTTCGGGAACACCAAGAATTGTCGGAAATAATCACTTATTAACCAGCTTAAAACAAAACGGATCTGATAAAGTATTTGATGCAATCGGATTCAATATGGGGGAATATTATGATCTTATTAAAAATAATCATCACCAAATAGACGTTGTTTATTCAATTGATAAAACAGTCAGGGATGGAAGATCATTTCCACAATTCAGATTTAAAGATTTAAAAGTAAAAGAAAATTAATTCCGGAGCAAAAAAATGTCGGGTCATTCAAAGTGGGCTACAACTAAGAGAAAGAAAGCGGCTATTGATGCCAAACGTGGTAAGATGTTTACCAAGCTTATCAAGGAAATTACAATTGCAGCAAGAGAAGAGGGAGGTGATCCTGCGGGAAATCCCCGGTTGAGACTCGCAATCGATAATGCTAAGGCTGCCAACATGCCTGCAGATAATATCGATCGTGCAATTAAGAAAGCTACTGGAGAACTTGAAGGTCAGAGTTATTCTGAATTAACTTACGAAGGATATGGGCCCGGTGGAGTAGCAATGCTTGTAGAGGTTGTTACAGATAACAAGAATAGAACAGTTGCAGAAGTACGCCACCTCTTTTCGAAAGGAGGAGGAAACTTAGGTGAGACAGGATCTGTTGCGTGGATGTTTGAAAGAAAAGGGATAATCACTCTTCAGAAACAAGGGAAAAAGGAAGAAGAAATTCTTGAAATAGTCCTTGACGAGGGAGCTGAAGATTTACAAACTGAAGATGAATTTTTTGAGGTACAAACATCAATTGAAAATTTTGAACCCGTGAGAAAAGCTCTTATTGATGAAGGAATTTCTATTGAAAATGCTGCATTGCAATGGATAGCTAAAAATACAATAAATGTTAGTGGCGAAACGGCAGAAACTATGATAAAACTAATAGAGAGTTTGGAAGATAACGATGATGTTCAGAACGTTTTTACAAACGCAGACTTTGATGAAGAATCACTAAAATAATTTTTTATTCCTTATTATTAGGTTAAGTTTAAAAGAGGACTTTCATTTTAAAAAAAATTAGATGATAATACTTGGAGTTGATCCCGGAACAAATTATACAGGTTTCGGGATTATAAAAGCACACAAAAATTCATTTACAAAAATTGTAAACGGATTAATAAAACTTCCTGCAAATAAAACCATTACAGAAAAACTTGAAATAATTTATTCTGAACTGGATAAATTGATCAAGGTCCATAAACCGGATGAGTTTGCTATTGAAACGGCTTTTTACGGCAAAAATGTTCAGTCAGCGATGAAGATAGGTTACGCCCGTGGTGTCTCCCTTCTAGCAGCAATTCATAATAAAATTCCTACAAGCGAATATTCTCCTCGTGAAGTAAAAAAATCTGTTGTTGGAAATGGAGCAGCTTCGAAACAACAGGTGAGTTTTATGATAAAGTCATTACTTGATATAAAAAAGACAGAGATGAGATTTGATGAAACTGATGCGCTCGCTATTGCTCTGTGTCATGCTTTCAGACTTCAAAAAGTTACAACAAAAAGTAAAGATTGGAAATCTTTTATTAAAGCATATCCTGAAAGAGTAATAAATTAATAATCAGAATTTAATATGATTGGATATTTATCCGGTAAAATAATCTCTTCCAAACCAACCAGAATAACTCTCGATATTAACGGGGTTGGATACGTAGTTAATATTTCTATTAATACTTTCGAAAAAATCAGCGAGAAATCATCTGCTTCATTATTTATTTATACGAGCGTAAAAGAAGATTCTATTTCTTTATTTGGCTTTTATTCTGAATCAGAAAAAGAAATATTTGAATTACTGATTTCAGTCAATGGGATTGGACCAAAATTAGCACTTGGTGTTTTATCCGGTATTCAGGTTGATGAATTAAAACAAGCAATCATTTCAGGAGATATTTCAAGAATAGTTTCAATACAGGGAATTGGAAGAAAAACAGCAGAAAGACTGGTGCTTGAATTAAAATCAAAAGTTTATTCTGTTGCAAAAGATGATAAGGAAAAAGTCCCTTATAGCTTTAAAAATGAGGCAATCGCTGCTCTTATAACTTTAGGCTACAGTTCAAAACAAGCTGAAAAAAGTATAAAAGAAGTACTCGCTGCCGAACCAAAAACCTCTCTGGAAGATCTGATTAAGAAAGCATTGGGAAATGTTAACAGATAGATTATCCGACTTCACACTTAAGTGAAGAAATTCCTTCGATTTCTGCAAATATTTTATCCCCTTTCTCAACCTTGCCTACTCCTGCTGGAGTTCCTGTGTAAATCAGATCACCTTCTTCAAGAGTCATTAATGATGAGATATATTCAACAATCTCAGATGGAGCGAAAATCATTGTGTTCAATTTTGCCTTTTGTTTGGTGATTCCATTAATTGAAAGTGAAATTATTTCATCCAATGTTAGCTTGTAATCTTTTTTTAAGATGAAATCAGAAATTACCGCAGAAGTATCAAAACCTTTTGCTATAGTCCATGGGTGTCCTTTCTTTTTTAAATCACTTTGTATATCCCGCAAAGTCATATCGAGTCCAACGCCATATCCCGAAATTGCTTCTTCAGCCTTTTTACTATTTGCATCTTTAATTGTCTTTCCAATTAATAGAACTAATTCAACTTCGTGGTGCATATCATCGGAAGATTTTGGATAAATTATTTTTCCACCTGAATAAATAATAGCCGAAGTCGGTTTAAGAAATACGACAGGTTTTTCCGGTATTTCATTTCCGAGTTCGCGGGCGTGTTCTGCATAATTTCTTCCAACACAAACAACCTTTCCGATTGGTATTTCCCCGCATGTGTTTTTTATCGTAATAGTTTTCATATTAAGCCTTAGTTTTGAAAAGCAGTTTATTTAATAAATATACAGATCTTAAAGTTAACGAATATTTTTAAATACTTATTAAAAATAGTTTCAGGTTTTTTGTTTTTTCTTTTTTGCAGCGGGAAAAAGGACATTGTTCAAAATTAGTCGATAGCCGGGTGAGTTTTTATAAAGAGAAAGGTCAGTCGGGGGATCGCCAACTAAATGTTGATAATCTTCAGGATCATGTCCCCCGTAAAAAGCAAAAAATCCGCGTCCATAAGTTCCATAAATATATTTAACCTGATCTGTACCGTCACGTTTTGCCAGGATAGTAACGGTTTTTTTAATTTGTTCCTGGTGGAACATTGTGGTTTGGCCCATAAATCCGTGAATAACATTTACATGATCCTGAGTCAGCATTGTGGGAACCGGATCATATTTGGCAGAAAAATCAAAAAGCGTGAAATAATCATTTTGAGGATTTCCTATTTCAGCTGGCTGTACATCGATGTTGCTGTATTCGTAAACATAGGGATTCATTTCAAGCTTGAAGTTTGTAAATGCAAGTGTATTTGAGAAATCCAGTTTTTCCTGAGCGTCAGGATCAGGCGGGTCGCCATCGTACATTTTATCGCATATATCAACATTGTGAGCAGAAAGTGCAATATCGTAGGAATCTGTTGCTGAGCACATTGCGAAAAGAAATCCCCCATTGCCTACGTAATTTTTTATATCTTCTGCAACAGCCTTCATCATATCAGAAACTTTTTTGAAACCGTTTTTCTTTGCATCCTGTTCATATTCCAATTGTTGATCTATGTACCACTGTGCATTGCTGTAGCTTGCGTAGAACTTTCCATACTGGCCTGTGAAATCCTCGTGATGTAAATGAAGCCAGTCGTATTTAGCCAGATCACCTTTAAGTATTTCATCATTCCAGATTTTCGTGTAAGGAATATTTGCATATTCAAGTACCATTGTTACCGCATCATCCCACGGTTGGAACCCGGGCGGAACAAACACAGCAATTTCAGGTGCTTTTTCTAGACGAACTACATCTGTATTTTTATTATCACTTTGAACGATTGAATAAATTTGAGCGGCCTCAGAAGCTGACTCTAGGTCAAAGGCAACACCTTCTACTCTGCATTGTGCTGCAAGCTTGTCGGTGTAATCAATCATAAATGAACCGCCCCTGTAATTCAGCAGCCAGTCTGCTTTTACTCCACCAACCAAAGCATTGTATGTAATTCCGTACGCTTTTAAATGATCGCTTTGTTTGAGGTCCATATATATCAGGATCTTTGATTGCGCGTAAATTATGTTGGTGGCGAGAATGATGAGTAAAATAAATTTCTTTAACATTAAGAAAACCCGAAAAAATTTTAGGCGATCATTTGATCGCCTAAATTAAAATCCATATCTATTTGGTATTAATATTATGCTGATTTTCTATCAGCTTCAAGGTAAATTGGCTCCCTACCGGAATCAATGACATCTTTTGTAATAATACATTTGTTAACCTTATTTTTGTTAGGCAGGTCATACATGATATCAAGCATAAATCCTTCAACAATAGATCTTAATGCACGTGCACCTGTTTTTCTTATCATAGCCTTTTCGACGATTGTTTGTGTAGCAAAAGGATCAAATTCCAATTCAACTCCTTCCATCATAAATAATTTCTTAAATTGTTTTAGGATAGCATTTTTGGGTTCAGTGAGGATGCTTTTCAGAGCATCTTCAGTGAGTGCCTGTAATGGTGCAACTACAGGGATCCTTCCTATAAGTTCTGGAATTAAACCGTAACGCAGTAAATCTTCCGGTTGAATATATTGAAGGACATCTTCATCGTCGTTTTTAGCTTTTAAATCGGAAGAAAAACCCATTCTGTTTTTGTTTATTCTAGCTGCAATAATTTTATCAATTCCATCAAAAGCGCCACCAACTATAAATAAAATATTCTTTGTATTAATATTTATCAGGCTTTGTTCTGGATGTTTTCTGCCCCCCTTTGGCGGTACACCTGCAATTGTTCCTTCGAGTATTTTTAGCAACGCTTGCTGAACACCTTCACCCGAAACATCTCTGGTTATAGAAGTGCTCTCGCCTTTACGTGCGATTTTATCAATCTCATCTATATATACAATTCCTTTCTGTGCTTTTTCAAGATTATAATCAGCGGCTTGTAGTAAATGTACAAGTACTGTTTCTACGTCATCACCAACATAGCCTGCTTCAGTGAGAGTTGTTGCATCTGCTATTGCGAAAGGTACATCCAGAATTTTTGCAAGTGTTTGTGCAAGTAGAGTTTTACCAACCCCTGTAGGTCCTATTAAAAGGATGTTACTCTTTTCAATTTCGACATCATCTAATTCAAAAAATGATGAACGTGTGTTGATCCTTTTATAATGATTATAAACCGCAACCGCGAGCGTTTTCTTTGCTCTTTCCTGACCGACAACATATTCGTCCAGAGTCTTTTTTATAGATTCCGGTGTGTGGTCATAAGAGAACCTTGATTTTGTATTTGTATATGCTGCAAGATTATTTTTGAGAATATCTACACTGCTACTTATACAAATATCACAAATGTAAACGTCTGGCCCGGCAATCATACTACCGACTTCACTGCCATCACGCCCACAAAATGAACATTTTACAATTTTTTGGTTTTGTTTTCTGCTCATTAATTACCTAACTAAGCTTATTTTTTAAGGAAATAATTATCTTTCTTACTTCATCAAGATAGATTGAGTTTGGAAATTTAGCAAGTAAATTTTCATAAGACTCAATCGCTTTTTGTTTATTTTTCAGACCAAACTGATAAGTTTTACCTTCCAAATATAATGCTTTATCTGCAAATATGTTTTTTGTTCCTTTATCTTCTATTTGTGAAAATTTTGTAATTGCGGTTTCCAGGCTATCCATTGCAAGGTCCATTTCTGCATTCCGAATTTCGGCGAACTGTCCCAATAAAAAGGCACGTGGGTTATCTGCTATTTTTTTATAAATAGTTGAAGCACTGTCAAATTTCATTTGTTCAATAAAGAACTCGGCCTTTGAAAATTCAGTAAGATTTGCTGAATCATTTTTAGATGTACTTAATAATAGAGAGAGCTGAAGCGCATCGTTAGCTGAATTATCTTCTAAATCATTTGTTATTTCTGAAAGAATATCTTTTGATTTTTCAAAGTCATTTTTAAAAAAACTTATTTTTGCCAGTTCTAGCTTTGCAAGGTTCTTTTTATCACGTGGACTTCTGTTATTATCAAGTACTTTAGAAAACTCTAAAACAGCCTGATCAAGATTACCAGATTGAAGAGCAATATTTCCAAGTCCTAAATAAGCGTTGAAAATTAACGGTGTTGATTTGGAGATTATAATTTTTTGATAATATTTTTGTGCTTCTTCAGGATCAAATTTTTTATTTAGGAGGATATTAGCAATTCTCAATAATGCTTCATTGGAAACTTCTGAATTTGGATATTTCCTAGTTATCTCTGAGTAAGCATTTACGACTTTCCCTATCCTTTCGTCACTAATTACCCTAGGTTTTGAATATGGCTTCCAGGCATTTGAGTTAAGAAGGCTGTCATTGTCCAGTGTAGCTTCAAGAGTTTTAGCATAACCAAGTTTTACGCTGGATATGAAGGGTGAGGTCGGAAATTTTGAAATAATTTCATTGTAGATTTCAGTTGCTTTTGTGTATTGCTTTTCTCCTGCAAGAAAATTTGCAAAATTAAGGAGTAGATAACCTTTGTGATCCTGGACTGATTCTATTTGTTCATAAATATCATGGGCTTTATCATATTCTTTTGATCCTTTATATAAAGAAGCAAGTAGATATTTAAATTCTACTTTGTCTGAATGATATCTTTTTACAGCATCAATTGCCTGTTCAAGCGCGCCCGGCTTATTAGCAAATGATAAAATTTTTGATTGAATGGAACTTAATTGTGCCGGGCTATTATCTAATATTGAACAATATTCTTGAGTAGCATTTTTAAACTGCATCGTTAGTGAATAAAGATTAGCAAGATCGTAGGAAAAGAAGTTATTTGTTTTTGATATGGCTTTCCCTTTCTTTAAATATTCAATTGCTTTATCGAAAGCTCTTCTTTCAATTGCATAATTTGCCAACATCCTGTATGCAGTTACTTTGTTTGGAATTTTATCTAATGAATTGTCCCAAACTTTAAATGCTTTTTGATCGTTTCCCATTAAGTAATATGTGGAACCTAGAAGTCCGTAAAGATTTATATTCTGCGGATCAGTTTTTAATCTGGTTTCTATCAAGTCGATAGATAAATCATATTTTTTTAATTGAACATATGAATTATTGAGACCGCTAAAAATCTGGTAGTTATCAGGCTGGTTTTTATATAGTTCCTTGAAGATCTGTTCCGCTTCTTCATACTGTCCGCCTTGCAGGTATGATTGTGCGATAGCATATTTACTATTAAAGCCGTTTGGTTGCTGTGCTAAAACGAGAAAACTCGCAAAAGCCGTTATTAATAATGTCTTAAGCATGGTAGGCAAAAATACGAAATAAAGATAAGTGTGCACAAGGTAATATTAGAGAAGGGTACAAAAAGAATCGACCTGAGGTTAATGAATTCCCCGAAATTGAAATTTTTACGCAAATAATAATAAAGTTGTTTTTAGATGATTGAATGCAACGGTAAATTCAATTTTATGATCTTTTGTGTTTCTCAAAATATTTTGATTGCTTACATTTTAATAGACACTTAAGTCTGTCATTAGTTGATACCTTTGAATTTTCTTAGCTGAATTTAAAAGAATTTTAATAATATGAAATATTCAATAAAAGGTGATAATAAGCTATAAACGGCATTTCCGGCACTCCTATTTCATTGATTAAGAAAGTGCACTTGTGTACTTTTAAAATCAATTAATTTGAAGATATGAAGAAAATATTAATATTAGGTTCGACGGGTTCAATTGGAGTAAACTCGCTGAACGTAATAAGGCAATACCCGGAAAAATTTAAAATTGAAGCTCTTACAGTTAATTCCCGGATCGACCTTCTCGAACCTCAGATAAATGAATTTAAACCAGCAGTAGTTGTAGTAAAAGAGGAAAAACCTGCTGAAGAGTTAAGAAAAAAGCTAAATGGCCGGTGTGAAGTTCTTTCAGGTATTGATGAATTACGCAAAGTTGCGGCTGAATGCGATTACGATATTCTTATTGGCGCAATGGTTGGCTTTGCTGGTCTTGCACCGACCACAGAGGCTATAAAAAGAGGGAAGAGAATAGCGCTTGCAAATAAAGAAACGCTTGTGGTCGGCGGAGAACTTGTAACTAATTTGTGTAAAAAATATAAAGCCGAGCTTATTCCTGTTGATTCGGAGCACAGTGCGATTTATCAATGTCTGGTTGGTGAAAACAAAAAGGAAGTAGAAAAATTAATCATTACTGCTTCAGGCGGACCATTTCTGAATAAACAGAAAGCTGAACTTGAAAATGTTACAGTTGATGAAGCGTTGAATCATCCTAACTGGAAGATGGGAAGTAAAATTACAATCGATTCAGCTTCGATGATGAATAAGGGTCTGGAAGTTATTGAGGCTCACTGGCTGTTTGAGTTATCTAAAAATAAGATTGAAGTGGTAATTCATCCGCAATCTATCGTTCATTCAATGGTGCAGTTTGTTGATGGTTCAATAAAAGCACAAATGGGAATTCCGGATATGAAACTTCCTATTCAATATGCCCTAACATATCCTGAGCGATTTGAAAATAAATTTGAAAGAACCTATCTGCCAAAAATCAATAATCTTTCTTTCTTTGAACCTGATTTTGAAAAATATGAATGTTTGAGAATGGCTTTCGAAACAATGGATGCAGGAGGAACCACTCCCTGCATTATGAATGCGGCAAATGAAATTGCTGTAGATAAATTTTTAGATAGAAAAATAAAATTTTCACAAATCCCAATATTAATCGAAAAAGCATTAAATAAAATTGAAAATCATAAGTCACCTGATCTCGACACAATTTTTGAATGTGATAAAGAAACCAGAGATTTTGTAACAAGTTTAATTTAACAGGAGAAATCCGCTTAATGGAATATGTAATTTATTTTGCGATAACAATTGGAATACTAGTGTTTATCCACGAATTTGGACACTTTATTGCAGCAAAGGCTTGTAGAATGAGAGCTGATGTTTTTGCAATAGGTTTTGGAAAAAGATTGTTCGGTTGGAATAAAATTAATGGATTTACCTTTGGAGATCTACCCGAAGATTTTGATGGTGGAGGTCACACTGATTACAGATTGAGTCTGTTGCCTCTTGGTGGTTATGTAAAAATAGCCGGAATGGTAGATGAGAGTTTTGACACGGAATTCGCAGATAAGGAACCTCAGCCTTATGAGTTCAGAGCAAGGCCGGTTTACCAGAAAGTGATAGTTATCACTGCTGGTGTACTAATGAATTTGCTTTTGGCTTTGTTTGTATTTTGGGGAGGCAATTTTTTCCACGGAAAAGAGGTAACAAAAACGACAACTATAGCTTTTGTTGCACCTCATTCCACTGCCGATTCTTTAGGGTTTCATACTAACGATAAAATTTTAGCTGTAAATGGAAACAGAGTAAATGATTGGGGAGATGTAAATACTGAAATATTAGTGACGACTCTCGGCGAAGATCTTAATGTAAAGATTGAAAGAAAAGGGCATGTTAAAACTCTGCACATTCCGCGCTCCAAGGTTCCGGATACAAAAGATGGAAGACCTTTTTTGTATCCGTCGGGAGTAAAAGCAGGTATTGCGGAAGTGCTTGAAAATTCTCCCGCTAAAGAAGCAGGAATACTGGGCGGCGATATTGTATTAGATATGAATAACACACCTGTTTACACAGGTGAGCAGGCAATTGATTTAATCCATAAGTATAAAGATAATACTATTCAGATGGCTGTGCTAAGAGATAAAGACACAGTGAATCTGGCAGTTACTCCAGGAAGCGACGGATTGATAGGAGTACAAATTGGTACTGTTTTCCTCGGCAAAATTGATTACAAAAAATATGGATTCTTTGAATCATTTTATTACGGCTGGCTTGATATCGTAAGAGTGACTGACTTGACAGTTACTATGATGGGAAGAGTTATTAAGGGCCAGCTTGCATTTGGTAAAGTTTTTGGTGGGCCGGTCAAGATTGCTAAGTACGCTGCAAAGTCAGCTGACAATGGTTTTTCAACATTTATGAATTTTCTTGCATTGCTAAGCCTTAGCCTTGCAATAATAAATATTCTTCCTTTTCCAGTGCTTGATGGCGGTCATCTTTTGATTATTATCATCGAAGCAATATTCAAAAGAGAAATTCCAATAAAAGTAAAGATAGCAATACAGAATGTTGGTTTTGTTCTTCTTCTGTTGTTGATGGCTTTTATTATCTATAATGATATAATAACTTTATAACTAAAAGCCTTCGGAATTTGTAAAATAATTCTTGAGAAAATCTTCTTTTAACTGATCAAATTATTTTTTTGTTAATTTTGTACCTCTTCTTAGCGATTACGCAAAATATTATTAAGGTATAACCTTGTTAAATTTTAATACAAATGGATCGAAGTTTTTATTCCTGTTACATTATTGACTAGCAATCAAGATTGGTTTATTTATTTGAAGAATAAATTATACTGCTATTAACCTTTTCATTCACCCGCTTATCATTTTATAAAACCATTAAAACTAAAAAATCACCTACATAGCTCATATTCGGTAATTTAGCACACTATTTGTTTCCATTTTTGAGGCACTGGCTTTGAAGGGAAAATTAACAAAGATCGGGAAATTTTTATTAAGCGAAGATACGATTATATTTGATGGTAAAGAACAATACAGATTTATTTGGCAATGTGCCATTCTCTAATGAGCGGGTTTCTCTAACTGAAAATGGAAACCGGAATTTGATGAATAGAAAAAAAATTTATTGGCTGAGCCAGATAAGCGGCTGGCTTCTGTTTACAGTTATTAATATTGCTATTTATGCTTCATTCAGTGAATTTAACTGGAGCAGGCTGCTAATCTCGTTTTACCTGGGTTTTACGGGTGTGTCTTTAACACACATCTATAGAAGCGTTATCAGGAAAAAAGATTGGCTAACTCTGTCGCTAAAGCAGATAATTCCGCGCGTTCTTATAAGTAGTGTAATAATCGGAACACTAATCGTTTTGCTTGTTTACTCAGTCTACTTTTTTTCCGGTCTTTACCCGGTTTCAAGACTCAGGGTAGGCGGGTTCATTTTCAGTTCTTTTAATATTAGTGTGGTGGTTCTTGTTTGGGGGTTAATCTATTTCTCTGTTCATTATTTTGAAAATTATAAGAAAGCGGAGATAGAATCTCTTATTTGGGAGGCCGCTGTAAAAGATTTTGAATTGAAAACTTTAAAATCACAGCTGAACCCGCATTTTATGTTTAATGCACTTAATAGTATCCGTGCGCTTATCCAGGAAGATCCTAACAGTGCGCAAACTGCAGTAACGAAACTATCGAATATTTTAAGGTATTCATTGAGAATTGAAAGAATGGAAACTGTTTCGCTTGAGGATGAAATGTTTACCGTGGCCGATTATCTTGCTCTTGAAACTATAAGATTTGAAGAGAGATTAAAGTTTAAGATTAAACTTGATCCTGCTTCTAGGAATGTTGAGATACCGCCGATGATGATCCAAACCTTGGTTGAAAATGGAATTAAACACGGTGTATCAAAAAGAAGAGATGGAGGAATAGTTGCTATTACGTCAAAAGTAAAGGATTCAAAATTGAAAATTGAAATTAGGAACAGTGGACAAATTGATCCCGATTCGTTGCAGAAAACAAAAGGTTTCGGTGTCAGCAATACAAAACATCGACTTAGCTTGCTTTATGGGGAAGAAGCTGTTTTTTCTATCAGAAATTTTTCGGAAAATGAAGTAATAACTGAATTAGTAATTCCAATCGGAGGCTCAAATTTATGAAAGCTATAATTATTGATGATGAAAGATTAGCTCGGGTAGAATTAAAAAGACTTTTGTCAACGCATAAAGAAATAAATATTGTCGGTGAAGCCGTTAATGTTGATGATGCAATAAGTAAAATTACCGAACTAAGCCCGGAACTTATATTTCTGGATATTCAAATGCCTGGTAAAAACGGCTTTGAGCTGCTCGAAGAACTTGATAGTGTTCCCACAGTTATCTTTACTACTGCGTATGACGAATATGCTCTGAAGGCATTTGAATATAATGCACTTGATTATCTGCTTAAGCCGATTGAACCGAAGCGTCTTGAAGAGACAATTAAAAAGGTAATTGAGAGGAATAAAAAAGATACAGCTGCATCCTTAGAGCAACCTGTTCTTAGAGAGGAAGATCAGATATTCGTAAAGGATGGGGAAAAATGCTGGTTTGTGAAACTTTCCACTATTCGTTTAATGGAGTCTGAAGGAAATTATGTCAGACTTTATTTCGAAGACAATAAACCACTGATTCTAAGAACTCTCAATTATCTTGATGAGAGACTTGATAACAAAACTTTTTTCCGTGCCAGCAGAAAACATATAATAAATTTAAAGTGGATTGAAAGCATTGAACCCTGGCTCAACGGTGGTCTTTTAGTTAAACTAAAAGGAGGAAATAAGGTTGAAGTTTCAAGGCGTCAGGCAATAAAATTTAAAGAGATGCTTAGTTTATAAGTAAAAAAGTGTGCATTTTCTGACGAGTAAAACTATATATTCTCACATATAATTCTTATCTTTAAAGAAATTATTCAATTAGCTTACCTAAAACTTGAGGGCGATTAATTGATTCCTATGAAAGATTTTTTCCGGAACCCGGAGAAGACGGGTTATACCCTTTCTCCGAACGGGGAGTACTTTGCTTTTATGATGCCATGGAAAAGCCGAATGAATATTTTTGTGGAAAAAATTGGAAGTGAAGAGGTGGTTCGTATTACAAACGAAATTGAACGTGATGTTGCAGAGTATTATTGGGCCAACAATGAGCGAATAGTCTATTTGAAAGATACCGCTGGAGACGAAAATTTCAGATTGTTTGCCGTTAATATTGACGGATCAAATAATATTGATCTGACTCCTTTTGAAAAAGTGACAGTTCAAATAATTGACGATCTTGAAGAGAACGATGAAGAAATGATTGTTGCTTTAAATAAACGAGATGCTTCACTCTTTGATGTTTATAGAATAAACGTAATTTCAGGCAAGCATGATCTTATCACAGAGAATCCCGGTAATATTACAGAATGGCTTACTGACCATAACGGTAGTTTAAGAGTTGCTACAACAACCGATAGCGTTAATTCAAGTCTTCTTTATAGAAAATCAGAAAACGAAGAATTTAAATTAGTTACTACCTGTAATTTCAAAGAAACATTTGAACCCTTGATGTTTACGTTTGATAATAAATTTTTATATGTTCGTTCTAATATTGAAAGGGATAAAACCTCGATAGTTAAATATGATCCTGAAAATAATAAAGAGGTTGAATTAATATACAGTCATCCTGAAGTTGACATTGACGATTTGCTGAATTCCAAAAAAAGAAAAGTTATTACAGGTGTATCCTTCATCACTGAGAAAAGGAATTATCATTTCTTTGATGATGAAAGAGAGCAACTTCAAAAAGAACTTGAAGAAAAACTCCCAGGTTATGAAGTAGTAATTGCTGATGAAAGTAAAGATGAGGATAAAATTTTGGTCAGGACGTACAGCGACAAAAGCTGTGGAGCATATTATTTTTATGATGTTATAACAAATAATTTTTTTAAGATCGCAGAAGTTAGTCCCTGGCTTGTAGAAAATTCACTTGCTGAAATGAAACCGATAAAGTATAAGTCAAGAGATGGGCTGACAATACGCGGTTATTTAACTCTTCCGAATGGTGTTGAAAAGAAAAATCTTCCTGCAGTGGTAAGAGTGCACGGAGGTCCATGGATGAGAGATAGTTGGGGATTCAACCCAGAAGTTCAATTTCTGGCAAACAGGGGTTATGCGGTACTTCAAATAAATTATCGCGGTTCATCTGGCTATGGCAGAAAATTCTGGGAATGTAGTTTTAAACAATGGGGCAAAAAGATGCAGGATGATATTACAGATGGCGTGAATTGGCTGATCTCATCTGGCATTGCTGATGAGAAAAAAATTGGAATTTTGGGTGGTTCTTACGGTGGATATGCTGTACTCGCTGGACTTGCATTTACTCCTGATCTTTATGCCTGTGGAGTTGATAATGTAGGAATTTCTAACCTTTTTACTTTTATGAATTCAATTCCGCCGTACTGGAAACCGTACCTGGATATGTTTCATGAGATGGTAGGAAATCCTGAAGTTGATAGAGAGATATTAAGAGAAGCTTCTCCCGTTTATCATGTTGATAAAATTAAAGCGCCTTTATTAATAGCACAGGGAGCGAATGATCCCAGGGTTGCTAAAAGTGAGTCTGATCAGATTGTAGAAGCACTGAAAGAAAGGGGTATAGACGTTCCTTATATTGTAAAGGATAACGAAGGTCACGGATTCCACAATGAGGAAAATCGCTTCGAATTTTTCAAAGCAATGGAAGAATTTTTTGGAAAATATTTAGGTGGAAAGATAGAAAAAGTTAACTAACATTATTGTTTTTGATATTTGCTTCCACACCCTTTTTTTTCCACATCATTATCACATCAATAATTAATAAAATAAAGAAAGGTATATACTCTATCATTAACACAAAGAAATATTCTTTCCATACATTGCTAAGAGGACTGAAGTTCGAAAAATTTATTGTAAAAAGTAAACTAGAAACAGAATAAAAATTGAACATAGGATTTATCGAGGCAATCCAACCTAAATACCACGGATATAAAGTTGTGCTGAAGATAATTAGCATTATAAATATTGCGTAAGCACCCTTTGTAAAATTCTTGTAAAAAAACGAGATGATACTAACAGAGACAATAAAGAGCCCTGCGCAGAGTAACCTTGAGCTTTCGGGGTCGAGATAATTATTTTTCAATAGATAATATATAGAACTGTTAAATTCCCATTTTTTTAAATAAGTAAAAAGCGAAGTAAACACAGAATAGTCTTTATAAATAAAGGGCATGTAGAAACAAATTGTTATTGTAAGAAACATCAAAAGGAAATAGAACGCTTTTTTCAATCCAGCTTTTTTTATTATAAGTGGAAAAAGTATAATAGGGTACATTTTTGAAAGAAAAGCTAAAGAAAAAAAAACAGCAGCAATATATACTTTGTCTTTTTCCATTAAGTATATAAAAAGAAGCATAAAAAATATTCCGATAAGGTCTATATGAACATTTACGAAATATTCAAACAAAACTACGGGCATCCAGGCATAAAGAATAATATTGTTCAGGTCAACACGTTTCAAATACAAAAATTTTAATAATAAAAGCATAATCATCAGATCAAACAAAAAGTAAATTATTTTTAAGCCTATTGGACTTTCTCCTTTTAAGAGATAGGCTGATAAAAATGTCGCTTGAGCTACAGGAGGATAGATTGTCGCCATATTCTTAAATGTTACATCTTCATATAATTTATCACGATATTTTACGAGTTGTGAATCCTGTGGAGCCACAGTAAAAGGATTATATCCGTTACTTAAAACTTTTCCTTCCCAGATATAGCGATTAACATCGTGTGAGGTAGTATTTGTAGCAGGAAACAAAGTAAGCCTGAAAATTAAACCGAAAGATATAATTACCAATGGGGTTGCCAATTTGCTTGCGTCTGCCTTAGGGAAAGACAAAATTTTAACAAATAACCTTAAATACCAATTATCTTTTTCGGAAACCCTTACTACTTCTTCGCCTTGTTTGTCCTTATTCAGTTTTTTAATAAAATACAAGGTTACCAGCATTACGAGGAAAGTCTCAAAGTAGATGAACATATAAAGGGGAATGTTACCGCTTCTTCCATTAAAGTCTATAAAGACCAGGAAAAAAATTTCCATTAGAAAACCTGCGGTAAAAACAAAGGTGGTAATCGATTTTTGGTTGTCCATCAGTTAAATAATTCCCAGGCTATTCCGAATCTTATATTTCTTTGAGGCATAGGATAAAAGGGGACGATAAAGTATTGGGTGTTCAATAGGTTTTCCCACGTAAAATATATTGTTGCAACTTTTTGTATTATCCCAGCAAGTGTCAGATCAACACGGCGATTGGCGCTGACTAGGGATATGTACGAATTGATTACTTTTGGTCTTCTTTCATCATTATAATAAAATACAATTCCTGTTTTTAGGTCAAGATTTTTATTGAAGAGAAGTCCTTTGTAAAAAATACCGCTTCTATAAGTGTATTTGGGAACGGAAGATAAAATGTAACCAGAATTATCCGAGGCAAAATAATAAGCAGCAGAGTTCTCCAGAATGATTTTCCAGAATTTTAAATTTAAATGTGCACCTAATCCATTTATATCCACTTGCGAAGATGGAGAAATAACGACCAAAGTAGAAGCTGGCGAGTTTGTTGCTGTATACCAATAAGGAGGGGGCGTAGGATCAGGAAAGGGAAATTTGGGAGCATAATAGTCCCCTCTTGAAAAATATCTTAATCCTGCGAGTAGATTATCATTTTTAAACTCTCCTGATAATTCAAGATTTTTAGTATATGCGCCGCCGTGATTCGTATAAAATGAAAAGCCAGCGTAAAAATTAAAACCATCAGATAGATTTACCTTCATGTCAAATCCATAGCCGGATGTATTAGGATACCTAACATAATAAGAATCGTGCGAGGCTTTATAAAATATTGAAGGAACAAACATATTATTTCCTGGGCCAAATGTCGCAATTGCACTCAGTGAATAAACAGATGAGTTATAATTTGCCATCGGATGCAGAGCTTGGTAAAGAGCATCATAATTCAGATCATATTTCTCATAATTGCCGGTCAACGATAAGTGGGCTTGGCTTAATGTGAAACCCTGGTTGAGTGATAAGCCATAAATTTTGTTCCTATCCGTATTAACAAAATAAGTTGAGTCTGTTCCACCGGTTATTTCATCAAAATTCGATCTGTAATAGATAGTAAGATCAGTATTAGTGTTTTCTATAAATTTCCCCAAAAATTTTATATCGAAATTTTGTTGCTTCGTCTGTTCATACCTGTTTGGATAAATGACAGGAGCCAATTGTTGGTTGTATAAAGTGGAATTAATATCGCTTGTTGTTGAATCTATTTGGGCATAATCAACACCTCCATTTAAACCCGTTTGAGAAGTTACATAATAAAAATTTCCGATAACATTGATTTTGTTACTGATCAGATATTTTAATTTTAACCTTGCCTGCCATAGGCTGAAATTGCTATTTAAATAACTGTCGTCAGTTCTACGGTTTGAGATATCAAATGAGGCATTAAATCTTTTGTACATCCAAGTATTAAATAATACATCAATTAAGGCTTCTCCGTTGGGTCCCTGGTAGTATTTTATTCTTGAATAAGGCGGGCGTGATAAAAAATCTTTTGTTATAAAATTTACACTTACGTTATTGTTATAAGGACTATATAAAAATCCTCTTGGTAAAGGAACAACCTCCACGGAGTCAATATATTCAGTTTGAATTTGATTCAGGTCAAGAGAATTTGTGAAACGGTTATTGAATGAGATACCATCCACGAGAAAGCTGACAGAGTTAAATCCAGTTCCATAAATAGAAATTTCATTAGGCTGACCGACAAATCCTTGATCTCTCGTAAAATAAAAATCAAACGGCTTAAAAAGATCTCCCGCATATCTATAGTCAAATCTGTCGATTTCATTTCTGTTGATGATAAAACTATTTTTATCAAGAGGTCTTGAATAAATAGGAGCTAATGTATCAATTACCTCTCCGTGTTTCAAAGAATCAGCTGAAAATATCTTACTGGTATCCGCTGTAGTTGAATTATTACCGTAATTGCTTATAGATTTTGTTGAATCAGAAACCTGTGCAAAAGAAAAACTATGCAGTAAAAGAGAGATAATTACAAAATATTTCATTTATATAGTTATGAGTTATAATAGCATTTTTGTTAAGGATTTCATAACTGAAAATAAATAATAAAATGTCCCCAGCAAAATACGAAATTATAATTTGTTTATTATTATAGCAGTGTTCATTCTAGTAAAGCTTTTATGTCTGAAAATAAAGGGTGAAATAGAAATGTCAGGTTATTTTTATTTAAGACATTATTTCTTTTGAAGGAAATAATATCTATCTTCATAGCGTAACTATTTTTAAATAACAATAAAGGGAAAAATCACATGCCAAAAGCAATGACTAAGAGTCAAGTTATAGATCATCTTGCTAAAAAAACACAAACGACTAAAAAATTCTCACAGCAGTTTGTTGATGAATTGGTCGGTCTTGCATATAAAGAAGCAAAGAACTCTTTTACAATCCCGGGATTAGGGAAACTGGTTTTGGTAGATAGAAAAGAAAGAATGGGTCGTAACCCTGCAACAGGAGAATCAATTTTGATTCCGGCTAAGAAAGTATTGAAATTTAGGATTGCAAAAGCAGCCAAAGACGCAATTCTTCCTAAAAAATAAATTTGTTTCCTGAAAATAGCCTGCTAAATGTGGGCTATTTTCTCCTTGATTTTAACCCCGACATTCTTCATCCAATTTTTATCTCCTTTTTATGAAGACTAATAGTATCTTTGGACAGCCTAATGAAACTATTATTTTCATATCTTAAAACCTATTGGAAGCTAGTTATCCTGGCACTTTTTCTCGCTGCAGTAAATCAGGTTTTCTCTTTACTTGATCCATATATTTTCAGGATTGTTATTGACAAATACGCAACGAAATTTAGTCAATATACCACTTCAGAATTTTTTAAAGGAGTTAGCTTGCTGCTTGCAGCAGCTGTAGGGGTGGCATTTATATCTAGGCTCGCAAAAAACTTTCAGGATTATTTTGTTAATGTTATTACACAAAGACTGGGTGCAAGAATTTACAATGATGGCATTCAGCATTCTCTTGAGTTACCGTACTCACTTTTTGAAGATCAAAGAAGCGGAGAGACTCTGGGTGTTCTGCAGAAAGTAAGAACAGATGTTGAAAAGCTAATAAATTCTTTGATTAATGTTTTGTTTACGACCCTTGTCGGAGTCATTTTTGTTACAATCTATGCGATAAATGTTTACTGGCTTATTGCTCCTGTATTTTTTGCTGCTGTTCCATTACTTGGAATAGTTAGCTCTGTTCTCAGCAAAAAAATTAAGAAAATTCAAAAAGTGATTGTTACAGAAACAACCGCACTTGCCGGCGCAACAACAGAATCACTCAGAAATATTGAGTTGGTAAAAAGCCTTGGGCTTGGTAATCAGGAAATAGACCGTTTGAATTCTACTACTGACAAAATACTGGAACTTGAGCTAAGAAAAGTAAAGTATATTAGGAGCCTGAGCTTTATACAGGGAACTGTTGTCAATTTTATAAGAACTAGTATTCTATTTCTTATGCTCTACCTGATTTATATTCAGGCAATAACGGTAGGGGAATTTTTCTCCTTATTTATTTATTCGTTTTTTATTTTTGGACCCTTGCAAAGCCTTGGCGATATAATAAATACATACAGGGAAGCAGAAGTTTCGCTCAATAACTTTGAAGATATACTCAAGCTACCTATAGAATCAAAACCTGAATTACCTGCAACTATAAATGAAGTTAACAGACTTGAATTTCAAAATATTTCCTTTAAGCATTTAACGGCCAACAAAAATGCTTTGGATAAAATTTCTTTTCAGACAAAGAAAGGAGAGACAATAGCATTTGTTGGTCCGTCGGGTTCCGGTAAAACTACTCTTGTAAAGCTTTTAGTTGGTCTGTACATTCCAAATTCAGGTAGAATTTTATATAATAGCTTCCCAGGAGAAGAAATTAATTTCGACCTGCTTCGTGAAAAAATTGGTTTCGTTACTCAGGACACTCAATTATTTTCCGGTACTATAAAGGAGAATCTATTGTTCGTTAGGACTAATGCGACTGATGAAGAATGCTCGGAGGTTTTACGGAAAGCAGCCTGCGATAGTTTACTAGCTCGTGCAGACAAGGGTATTGATACAATGATCGGTGAGGGAGGTGTAAAAGTTTCAGGAGGTGAAAAACAAAGATTATCAATTGCTCGGGCGTTGCTCAGGAGACCTAACTTACTGATTTTTGATGAAGCAACTTCTGCCTTAGATTCTCTTACCGAAGAAGAAATCACCGAAACTATTAGGGAAATATCGGATAGAGAAGATTTGATAACAATTTTGATAGCTCATCGCCTGTCAACGGTTCTTCACGCCGATAGAATCTATGTTCTGGAAAAAGGCAAAATTATAGAGGCTGGAAGGCACAATGAGTTGCTTGGACTAAAAGGGCTTTACTATGCTATGTGGAGACAACAAATCGGCGAAGGGGATAATAAAGAAATAGTACAACTCAGTTAAAAGCTTTCTAGGAAGTAACAAAGGATTAGAGATATTTACTCACCTACAACACCTTGTAACTCAAATGACCAAACATATTGTTTGTCTTTTGGGTATCTTTTTATTCTTAATATATTATATCAACTACAAATGTTTGCTTTTGGGAGTAAAAATGCAATAATTTATCAATTCAAAGATTATTCTTGGAAGTGAGAATAAATTGATGTGGTTTTTGTCAAAAATCGGATAGGAAAACCTGAAACAATTTATTTGGTATGTGTATATAACATTTTTTACTGGTATATATTTTGAACCTCTGGAATTGGTAGCTATGAGAAAATATAAAAACATATCTAAAGTTTGTACTAATTGTAATTTAATACTTTCAACCTTTGGTCTTCTATTATTCCTCATTTTTATGAATTGTGCAACGCCATTGAATCTGCATAATTCAGAATACGTAAAAGCTTTATCTCGCAACAAAGAAAATATACAGGATGAATATAATTATGAATTTTATATGAATTCTGCTAAAGATTTGGCTTCTCATTTACCAACAAATCCCGATAATTCTTTCTGCTGCATCACAATAAATGATAGTGATGAAAATAATAGCATAAAAATAGCAAGCGATAATTATTCTATTGAACCAGATATAGATAATACAGTTAAAGAAAATTTTACAAAACAATTAATTTCACAAGCAAAATTACCAGCCGAAAGAGCACTCCGGTCCGACATACTCTTGATTTAATACTCCGATTAAAATTTATAACATAACTAACGTATTGGTGATTCTTTAAGTCACCCATTGTACTATAAAAATTTAACCGGAGTTAATAATGAAATTTCCAAGATCTTTAAAGATAATTTATACATTGCTTGCATCAGTTTTATTATTTGGATTTACAATAGATGTGAGTAATTCTCATTCTGCATTAAATAGTGAAAATTCTCAGTCATTTTATCAGCCACAGGGGAAAAAATGGGTAGCACCTGCAGTAGCAGATAAACTTGTGAATCCATTAAAGGGCAACGCAGAAGCTACCAAAAAAGGTAAGCGTTTATTTCAGGTAAATTGCGTTACTTGTCATGGAGAATCAGGTGTTGGAAATGGCCCTGGCTCCGCAGGGCTTAATCCAAAGCCTGCAGATCTAACATCAAAAGAAGTTCAGAAACAGTCTGATGGAGCGATATTCTGGAAAATTACGACAGGTTTTCCCCCAACAGCTATGATATCGTGGCGCTCACGTTTTTCCAACAAAGAGCGTTGGGAATTAGTCGACTATATTCGTGAATTGGGGAAAAAATAATACTTGTTAAAATTAAAATTAAGGAGAAAAATAATGTTATCTGACAAATTGAAACGAATTTCCACATGGTTAGTTATATTTATGGTTGTGTTTGTAATGACAGATACAAGTTGGGCAATTCCTAGTTTTGCACGACAAACAAATATGCCTTGTAGTTCATGCCATACAATTTTCCCCGAACTTACACCTTTTGGACGTCTATTTAAATTGAATGGTTATACAATGGTTGGAATAGCAACTGTGCAGGCGAGAGATACCAGCGACGATGTTGAATTAAATTTGATAAGTATTTCCCCTCTTTCAGCAATGATCCAGGCATCATACACGTATAAAACAAATACAGAGCCAAACACGCAAAATGGTAACATATCACTGCCGCAGGAATTGAGTTTATTTCTGGGCGGACAAATCGCCCCTAAAATTGGAGCGTTCGTGCAGATTACTTACGATGGGGCAGAAGGATCAATTGGAATTGATAATATGGATTTAAGGTATGCCAACCAAACTATGCTTGATGACAAAAGTTTGATTTATGGTGTTAGCTTAAATAATAATCCTACAGTTCAGGATGTTTGGAACAGCACACCTGCATGGGGTTTTCCTTATGCATCCTCAGGCGTAACTCTATCTCCAATGACTGCAACCTTAATTGAAGATGGTCTTGGTCAGAATGTTGCAGGTCTTGGAGCCTATGCATTATGGAATAATCTTATTTATGCTGAAGCAAGCTTTTACAGATCTGCACAGCAGGGAGGTGCTCATCCGCCTGATAATTCCTCTGAAGGTATAATAAAAGCTCTTGCGCCCTATTGGAGATTTGCAATACAAAAGCAGTTCAATGATCAATATGTTGAGCTTGGAACATTCGGAATGTCAACACAAATGTATACAGCCGGTGTTAGTGGTTTAACTGATAGATATACTGACCTTGGTTTTGATCTGAATTATGAGAGGCCGTTTGGAAGCAATGATTTTACAGTTCATACGACTTATATAAATGAAAAAAGAAGTCTTGACGGAACTTTTAATGATGGTGGTTCTACTAGTAACAGTCTCAATCTGAATTCATTCAAGGTCGTTGGAAATTACTATTTGCACCAGCAGGTAGGTTTCTCTCTAGGCTATTTTGCACTTTCAGGTGATGGTGATGCAGTATTATATGCACCAGAAGCAATTGAAGGTAGCGCTATGGGCTCTCCTAGCAGCAATGGTTTTATTGCTGAATTTGATTATCTCCCTTGGTACAACACTAAATTTGGTATCCAGTATGTAGCTTACTCAAAATTCAATGGTGCAAGTGATAATTATGATGGTGCTGGCAGGAATGCTTCAGATAATAATTCAATCTATCTTTCAAGCTGGATAGCGTTCTGATTAGTTAAAGTACAAATCCTTTCATTACTTAAACCGCTTGATAATTCAGGCGGTTTTTTTTTGTTCCAGATCTAAAAGATATTGTTTTCTCCAGATTCCCCCTCCATAACCAGTCAGGCTTCCGTCTTTTCCGATCACACGGTGGCAGGGGATAATAATTGAAATTCTGTTATCTCCATTTGCTTTGGCAACTGCTCGAACAGCTTTGTGATTACCAATTATTTTTGCCTGATGCTCGTATGAAACAGTTTTTCCGTAAGGAATTTTTAATAACGCTTTCCAGGTTTTCATTTGGAAATCAGTGCCATCAATTGAAAGGGGTATATCGAACTCTTTTCTTTTCCCATCAAAATATTCTGTAATTTGCTTACTAAGAGCTTCAAAATATTTACTCTTACCTGGAATTAATTCAGCTTTAAATATTTTCCTGATTCTGTCTAGTTGTGTTTCAATCATTTTCCTGTCTACAAATTCTAATAGACAAATTCCTTTCTCTGTTGCACCGGCAAGCATAGGTCCAAGAGGAGTAAGAATTCTTGTGACTTGGATAATATTTTTATTTTTACTTGAATTGGGAGTAAAGCCGGTGGTTTTTTTAAATATTGCATTGAATCCGCTCAATGAATCATAATCTAATGAAAGAGCTGCTTCGATCACTTTGTCTCCTTCTTTTATTCTTCCGAATGCTTGTCCTATTCTCAATGTTCTAAGGTAAGACTGGAAAGTCATACCTATATTATCTTTGAACCATCGTCTTAATTTATGTGGGCTGATTCCTCTTTTTGCTAGGTCGTAATCTTTAATTCTGATTGATGGATTGTTTTCTATTTCATTCATCAACGGGTTCATCCATTCGGGAAATTTCCCTTTTACTTCAAGCGGCCGGCAAAGCTTGCATGGTCTGTATCCATATAGCATTGCGTTTTTTGCGGAATCAAAGAATTCGACATTTTCAAATTTTGGTTTTTTTGCTGTACAAGAAGGACGACAAAAAATGCCGGTAGTTTTAACTCCGACATAAAATATTCCTTCAAAAGATGTATCCTTTGAAAGAAGAGCATTATACATTGTTCGTCTATCCGGTAATGAATTTGTCATTATCATAATTGTGTAAAAGATGTTATAAAATTTTATGACAAAAGTGGAGATATCCAATCAAAGTCTCCACCGTTTTTTTGACAAGTAATTTTAGTAAGCAAGGATTAAAGTAAAAATACTTCATTCCTTGTTCATTTTTTATCCAGGCTCCAGATTCCTGCACCATACGCAGCTATAAAGAGAAACACAAAACAATAAAATACTGCTTTTTCTCCTCCGTTATCGATTGGCCAGAAACCTCTGAACGCATGTGCCTTAAAATAAGCTACAGCCATTTCACCGCTGGCAATAAATGCTGCCCATTTTACATTCAACCCGACTATTATGAATAGCCCGCAAGAAGTTTCAAATATTGCTGCAAGAGTTAACCAGATGTTGCTTATTACAATAGTTCCATTTGCTATATAAATGATTTTTTGAATTCCGTGACTTATAAACAATATTCCTATAACAATTCTCATTAAAGCATACATCTGATCTCTGTACTTGGAAAGAAAGTTTAGATTTTTCATTGTTGGTTCCTTTTATATTAACATATTTTCAGTGTGTAAGTTAAATTGTAATTAACTTATTGGCAACATTAAAGTAGAAGTGCTGTCTTAATAAAATCGGGACTTAATTTGGTTTAGTTTGAAAAGTCTCTTGAATAAGTACTTGTTTGAACTGAAAATGCAACAAGAAAAAAATATTTATTAGTGGAAGTATTAAATTTAAAAATTATAGGTAGTGATTTTGTATTAGCCGTTTTCCTTTAATAGAGCTATTGCTACTCCATTAGTCCAGCCAAAACCATCCTGTAAGGGATATTCACCACCTCCTGCAGACAATGAAATGTCCTCGACATTATATTTCTCAAACATTTTTTTTGTTCTGTTAAAAACATTTTTATTCAATTCCAGCCAGCGGTGTTTTATTTCATTTGCGAGCCTGTTAAATCCATAATTCCTTAATCCTTTAATGGTAATATACTGTAAAGGAGCCCAGCCATTCGGTGCGTCCCATTGTTGTCCTGTGTGGTTTAACGTTGTAATAACTCCACCAGGCTTAAGAAATTCTTTTTCGACAATACTAGCAACAGAAGTAGCTTTTTCTGAATCAGCTATTTCAAAAAACAAAGGATAACAAGCTGCTAGAGAGTATGTATTTGTCGTATTTTGATTTTTAAAATTATAATCAAAATAAAAATTTTTGTCCCTGTTCCAGAAAACCCTGTTTATTAAATCTCTTCTTTGTATAGATTTAATCAAATATTTATCACTTTGTATTTTCTGACCTTTTAAGCTGTACATTTCAGATAATTTTTTTTCATAAAAATAAAGGAGACAATTTAGATCAACCGGTATAATCTCAGAAGCAACGCATTTTGATATAGAAATTTCATCTTCAAACCACCTACTTGAAAAATCCCAGCCTGATTCAGCTGCTGCCCTAATATTGTTATATAATCTTGCCTTTTCATTTTTTCCCAGCTTGTTTGCAGCTTCTACATCTTCGGAATATGATTCTTCTCGCGGCACACTTTCAGTGTCAAAATATCTATTTATAATTTTATTATTATCCACACCAACTATTTTACCTGAAGTTTCACCAACTTTTAATTTTTTGTTTTCGCCTTTCATCCAATACTGATATTCTGTTTCAAGAGGCTGCAGGTATTTTAACTGCCATTTACTGTCCTTTTTGTACTCAGTGACAGAGTGAATCATGGCAGCGAAAAAAGGAGGTTGTGACCTCGATATATAATAGACCCTGTTCCCGTTTGGGATATGCCCGAAATTATCAATCAGGTAAACAAAATTATCGAGCATACTTTCAACTATGCTAATCATCCCGCAGGTAAGCAGTCCCTGCATTGTAAAATATGTATCCCAATAATAGACCTCTCTAAATCTGCCGCCAGGAATAATGTAAGGGTTCGGCAAAGATATTAGTGTAGAGAAATTGTTTCCGTTCTTAACAGGCGGCCGTTCCAGATATTTCCATAATAGTTCAATATGTTCTTCCATTTCCCTTCCCGGAGGAAGATCAAGAATTATTTTCTTTTCTTCAGGAAGACTAAAATTCTTTGATATAAAGTCCTTAGCATTGAATATTTCACTTTTTTTGTGTTGTTGAAATTCTTTTTTTATATCGGCAGGCTTTTTCTTTGGTATTGAGTCTACGAAAGTCTTAGAGTCTCCCAGAATTTTACCTGACTGAACAACTTTGAATAAGTCGCCGGAAATTTGAACAAAATCCTCTTTGTGTAATTTCATTTTTAGAACTCCTCAAAGCGGAACCTACTCCTTACCCCACGATAAACAAACAATATTATAAATAAAATTCCCATTGGAATAAGTGAGAAATAGAACGCAGTTTGTCCGCTGAAATGTCCGAAAATATAGCCTGTTATCAACGAGCCTGTTGTGCCGCCAAGTGCTGAAAAAATAACTATTAATCCACTCATTGCACTTTGCCTATGTTTTGGAAGAACACTTAAGATTGTAGAGTTAAGAGCCGGGTAAATTGGTCCAAGGAACATTCCAATAAATGGAAGAATAAAGCCAGCCAGAGGAACTTCCGTCCAGCTGTTTATTGTTCCGGCTTTTATTCCACTCGTAATAGGCAGAACAAGAATTACAAGAAGCATTGCTAAAATGATGCAGGTAGTAAGGACTTTCATCCAGGAAAATTTTTTAATAAAATATCCGCTTGCTATTCTTCCGAAAGCAATTGCACCTGCAAAAATGCTGACAATTTGAACGCTGATTGCATTTGGCATTTGCAGAATACTTTTATTAAACGTTGGCAACCATGTTTGGATACTCTGTTCAATTAAAACATAAACGAAAGCACTAAGTATAAAGATTAATACGAGCGGGAAACGAATCAGTGCAAGCATTTCTAAAAACTCGTGTACGATAGAAAATTTCTTCTCTTCTTTCTGAACCTCACTTTCATCTAATTTAGTAGAAAATAAATTCAGGAATGCGAAAATACATAAACCCGCTAATACCCAATAAGTATTTAACCATCCTTTTGATGTTGGGTCAGAGTTACCTATGAAAAATCCGAATATCCAGTAACCTGAAAGAACCCCTATCTGGAAAATTCCTTCAAGCATGCTCATAACACTTGCATGTTCGTCTGAGTTTTCTGTAATAAGGCCAACTGTGGAATATGCAGAAACTTTAATAAGTCCAAAGCTAAAACCTGTTGCTGCAAAAAGAATTTTCGACATAAAAAAACTGTCAAAAAACCGCATTCCTAATGAAGCAGCAGTAACAACAATCAGTGCTGTGAGCATTGATTTTTTATAACCAAACTTCGGGATAAACGATGCAAGAAAGAATGAAAATATTGCTATAGACAGGTCTTTGAAGGCTTCTAAAACGCTGGCTCCGCTCTCACTAACATGATAATGAACAATTACCTGAAGGATTACAATGCCGACACTATTCAGCATTAAACCAATTACAAAATAATTAATGTAGAGGGATAGCTTGATTTTCAGTTTGGACATTTATCTTCCGATAAAAAAAATTTGAATATTTTTCTTAGCAACAATGTCAAAAATTAGACCACGTTATTTCAATCACTTTTAGAATGAAAAATATTAATTTGAAGATTGTAATACTACATATAATTATTAAAATGATAATTGCACATGTTATCAGTTTAATAAGCAGGAATTATTTCAGGCCCAATTCTTTGCACATCCGATGGAAATTCGGAGGGGCTAATCCTAATTTTTTTGCAGCATCAGCATCAGATTCTGAAGAATCTCTGACGTAGGTAAAATACTTTTCTCTGAATTTCCTTTCCATTTCTTTCAAAGGTAGAATATCCCTATAATTCAGAAAATAGGCGTTATCAAACTTGTCTAATTTTCTAAGATCTCCGGTGATAAGCGAACTTCTTACATCCGGTTCATCTATATCTCCGGTGCTATTGAGCAATAATCTCTGAATTACATTTTTTAACTCTCTTACGTTGCCTGGCCAATCATAATTAGATAATAACTTCATAGCTTCTGGTTTTATCGTCGATTTTTTTCTGCTCATATCCTGACAGTAAAATTCCAGAAAATGATCTACCAATGAAGGAATATCAGCTTTTCTCATATTTAGCGGGAGGATATAAATGGGCACAACATTTAATCTGTAATATAGATCTTCTCTAAAACGTCCTTGACTGACTTCAAATTCAAGATCTTTATTAGTTGCTGCTATAATTCTTACATTTACTTTTATGCTACCTGTTCTTCCGATTTTTTCTATTTCTCCGTTCTGAATTACTCGAAGTAACTTTACTTGTGCCGTAAGTGGGAGTTCAGAGACTTCGTCAAGAAAAATTGTTCCATTGTTTGCTATCTCAAACAGACCTGATTTTTTCGATGTTGCTCCGGTAAAAGCACCCTTTTCGTAACCGAATAATTCACTTTCAACGAGATCATGAGGCAAGCTTCCGCAATTTATCGGGACAAAGTTTTCAAGGTTTCTTTTGCTTTTGTAGTGAATGTTGTAAGCTACCAGCTCTTTCCCGGTCCCAGATGGTCCATTGATTAAAATATTAACATTACTATCAGAATATTTTTCAATTTGCTGCAGTAAATGTTTTGTGGGTTCTGAGTTCCCGATAAATCTTTTTTGAAACAATATTTCATTTACTTTTTGAGAGAGTTTTCTATGTGATTTATGTGATAATTTCTCCAGTTGTTTTTTTTCATAGGCATTAAAAATACTCATTAAAAAATCAGTTGGCTGATAAATATAATCTTCTATATCCCCGGGATATTTGGTACAATACCAGAATGCGCCTGCCTGCATAAGATTATTTGCAAATTCAAAATCTGTAATATTAATTGTCATTTTTGTAATAACAATTATCTGCAGGGAGGAATCGATTTTCTTTATTTCCTTAATCAGTTCCTCACCTCTTAAACCACCGGCTATTTGAAAATCCATAACAACAATGTCGTATTCATCGTGTTTCTTTTTAAGCAGGTCAATTGCAGAATTGCCGTTAGATACTACATTTTTTAGGAATATTTTATCTTTTGAAAACTTGATCGTGTTTTTCACCCGTCTAACATCAAAAACTTCATCTTCAATCAATATTATATTTATTTTTTCCTGGTTTCCCATCCTTTTCCTCTTCATTTAATTAGGAATTTTAATAGTAAAACGACAGCCGTGGCCGGAAATGTTTTCCACGTCTATATTCCACCCGCATCTCTTTTTAGCTATCTGGTATGCAATAAAACAGCCATAGCCCCTGTTTTCATTATTACCTTTCTTTGTTGTTATATTTTCAAGAAATATTTTCTTTGTTCCGTTTTCATTCCGTTCTAATAATTCATCATTTATTCCCTGACCGTTGTCTGATATAATTACTTTAGAATATCTTTCTTCGCTATAATATTTTGTTTCAATACAGATTATTACCTTCGATTTACCTGCATGATCAATGCTGTTTTGAATAAGCGGTTCAAATAGCTCCCATACAACAAATTCGTTAATGTTAACATGTGGGAGATCTTCGGCAAGGTCCAATTTGAATTCAAACATATCGGTTTTACTGGAAATTCTGAGAAAGATATCATTTACAATAAACCTTAATAATTCATTGAGATCAGTATTAAACATTGAATTTCTGATTGTATTAACCGGCGGATCAAACCACTTCATATCATAAATTACTCTCGAGATAAAATTGGCATATTTTGTTACCCTTTGTTTTACTTCTTCAATATTACTGTTTGATAAATTTCTTAAGTCTTCCTTTATGAATCCCATAACTTTTTCAGCTTTATGATGTGTATGATAAATTCTTTTTGTAAACTGCGATTCCTTTTCGTGAATTATTTGCTCTTTCATATGCTTATGGCTTTCTTCGAAAAGCAATTGTTGTGCTTTATCTCTTTCTCTCACAGTATGAGAAGAAATATAATACATAGCCAGCAGTCCGATTAATATTAGTGCTGAATAGATAATCGAAACTTCATCATAACTTGAAATGATTTCCCTGGTTATTGAAGAAAAATCGGGTGTTACCTTCATATATAAGACACCCAAAAGCTCACCCTGGGGAACGAACGGGACCAGAATGTGAAAAGTCTGTTTACCTTCGAGTTTGCTGTAGATTCGCTCGTTTGCCTTTATCCAGTTTATATTTTCATTATAAAATTCAATGGCTTGCTTGTGGTGAGGGTTAATATTTTTTAGGGTATCGATTTTATTAGCAAGAAAATTATAGAGGTTTTTTCCATCATCTATTACTATAACTTTATTGTTCCTGGGAAAAAGCAAACAGATTTCTTGAACATTTTGTTGAAGTGACTGCTGGCTTAAAATAATATTAAATGATTGAATTATTTTTTTTTCTTCATTCTCTGTGAGTGGTTCTTTAGATATTGTATTTTCAAGAAGTAATTCAAGTGAAGTTGTTGTCAAATTAGCCAATCTTTCAGCCGAGTCTTGTTGATACCATTTTTGAGTTTCATTTAAAAAATTATGTAAAGATGATTTCTGTATAAATGAAAATATTAACTGAAAAATAATTAATGCAATAAGCAAAACTGTAACATGCCGGAATTCAAACCTGTATTCCTTAAGCTTATTTAATAAATTCTTATCAGTCATCATCTACATTATTTGATTAATATCTTGTTCGATTTTATCATATCCGTCGCTTCACTTAAGGCAGTATCAACTAAAATTTCTTTTTTGATTGCTTTATTTGCATAATATGAAATAATGTCCGATATACGGGTATAATCTTCAAGAGATGGCCGATGTACTCCAGTATCTAATAACCTTTTTTTGAAGATCAGGTCAGGATATTTTTTTAAATAAACGGAATCATCATAAAATGTTTTTAATATCGGCAAATATGCGCCGTTAACATACAACATCTCCTGAGCTTTTTTATTTGTTATAAATTTCAGAAATTCAGAAATTGCATTTTTCTTTTTTGAATATTTTGAAACCATAATATTCCATCCACCCAAGATTGTTGTAGGTGGAGAATTTTTGAAGTGTGGTAAAGCCGCTTTTACAAGAAACCGATCTTTTGGCGTTGATTTATAGAGGTTTTTATTATCCTTTTCATAACTTGGCCATCCCCATAAAAATACGCCGTCATTCTGGATGAAATATTTATAAGATGAAGCTTCATTAAAGTCTGCAACAGCATCGGGGGAAATATGATACAGGTTAACGAAATCAACTAGTAATTTTAGAGCCTTCCTTGCTATTGGTGTGTTAAAGTTAAATTTGTATTCTTTAAAATAATTTCTATCCTGCGAAAGGATTAAATCCATAAAACTTACTACCAATCCTTCATAATCATCAGCAGGGAAAATGTAGAAAGGATTATTTCTTTTATTAAAATTTTTGGAAAGACTTAAAAATTCTTTCCATGTTATTGATTTCATAAGTGCAGTTTTTAAGGTATCGTAGCCGGGGATATTTTCAAGTAGATCGCGTCTGTAATACATCATATTAACGTCTATATTTAGCGGAACAGCAAGTAGTTTATTATCATAATAGCAGGATTTTAAGGCATATTTCAGGAAATTATTTTTATTGAACCGTGGCAAAAAAAATGTAATCGGGGCAGACCATTTTGCAAAACGTGGAACCCAAATCTGGTCAACAGCAAAAGCATCTAATCTGTCGCTATTGCTCCTTAAGGTCCTTGCAAGCAATTCTTTTCTTTCGTTTGTACTGAATTTTTTGAAAGGCAGATCAATTGTAACTACCTTTATTCTGCCTTTGTATTCATTGTTAAATTCATCAATTACCTGTTGGTGAGCATAAGAAATATCGGCTGCAAAATAAATTTTTGTTGGCTCTGTTTCTGCTTCATATCTGGCGCGTTCATTTAAGTAGAAGTATAGTATCAGTATGAGGATGATGAATATAACGGTCCATAGCGGAAAATTGGAGATATTAGAGACTTTTCTAAACTTTAGATTCAAGAATCACCTTAAGTTTGTTCAATTCAGGTGGCATATCATATCTTATTATTAAAATAATAATTTTTATTATTATTTATATAATAATGTTAGGCGCCATAATAAGGAATATTCATATAAATTTGGAAAATAGTCGAAATTCCTGCATGGTCTGATATTTGATCTTATCAAATAACGTGCTATAAACTATCTGTAAAAAAATAATAAAATCCTCGTAATACCTTGTTATAAAAACATTAATAGTATCGATATAGGTTCTGAAATATATCCTTTATAAATAATTTCACTAATAAAAGGAGAGTAGTATGTTAAAATTAAATTACTTAAAATGGAGCCGCTTCATTTATGTAATTGCACTAATTACATTAATACCAGCTTTTTCACTTTTTGCTCAGAACGGAACTGTAAAAGGTAACGTTACTGATACAAAAGGAGTGGCAATTCCTTATGCGAATGTTGTGCTTATGGGCACAACGATGGGAGCTGCTGCTGACGTCAGTGGCAATTATGTTATTGAAAATGTTCCTGCAGGCAATTATACAGCACGTGTCACTGTTATTGGTTATAAACAGAGTAGTGCAAACATAACGGTAACAGCTGGTGGAATAACAACACAAAACTTTTCTTTAACACAAGATGTTCTGAATATGGAGAGTGTGGTAATTACAGGTACTCCGGGTGGAGTTGGCGTAAAGAAGAAAGATGCTACTTTTGCAATTACAACAATTTCTGGTAAAACTCTTGATCTTTTATCACCACCAAGTACTGCCGCTGCTTTAAGTCTGGTTCCCGGTGTTTGGTCTGAAAGTTCAGGTGGTATCGCCGGTGCAAATATATTCGTAAGAGGTTTGCCCTCATCGGGTGATGCACCATTTGTTACTATGTCGATAAATGGCGCTCCGATTTATGGTACGGAGACTCTTTCATTTCTGGAACAAAGTAGTATTTTCCGTATTGATGAAACAGTTGCCTCCACAGAAGCTCTACGCGGCGGGCCTAGCTCTGTTTATAATAATGGAGAGGCTGGGTTAACTGTAAACTTTAACCTGAAACAGGGAACGGATCAAACTAAAGGAAGAGTTAAGTATACAACATCTGATTACAACACGCAAAGATTTGATGCTGTATTAAGTGGTCCCCTTGGAAATAAATTTTATTACATGGTCGGCGGTTATGCTAGAACTTCACCTGGTATAAGGAGCACTCAGTTTAACGCTGAAAGAGGTGCACAATTCACAGCAGAATTAACTAGAGTTTTCGATAAAGGTGTTGTAAATGCTTTTGCCCGTTTTACAAATGATCATGGACAATGGATATTACCTATGGCTCTTGGTACCGGCAATGATCAAGGCACATTTGCACAGCTAGGAAATGCTACACGCTACAGAGCACTAAGAACGGGCATTAATGGAGAAATGACACAGTTTGATTTTGCTGATGGACGTGGATGGAAAGGAATTGTAAGTGGATTGAATTTTAATTATGAATTAGGTGCGGGCTGGACGGTTCGTAATAATCTTTCCTACACAAATGGAGATGCAAATACTTTGGGATTTGTACCAGACGGCAGTCCATTTAGTGCAGCAAGTTTAATGGGACAATTAAATGTAACTGCATTACATACAAATGATGGTCAAACTATTACAAATGGTTCAACTTATTTGCAGAATTATGGATACTGGGTTGTTTTAAAACATATTGAATCCCTGACAAATGATGTAAGCTTAACAAATGATATAGATAACCATAAAATCACAATAGGTGCTTTCCAGTCATTCTGGAATTCAAATGATTTCTGGAATCTTGGCAATGATGTAACTGTGCTGAATGTTGCAAATGGTGGTATTATTAATGAGGCTCCTGTTGGTGCACCGGGTTATACAATTAATGAAGCCGGTGATGCAAGAATGTCGGCTCTTTATGCGGGCGACTCTTGGCAAGTTTCAGATCAGGTAAGATTAGATTATGGTGCACGTTATGATTTCTTTAATCTAAACTATACTTTTGACGGGGGTGGATCATTCCCTGATGGGGTTCCTGATCTTTCAGCTAAACTTGATGGGCACGATTGGGCAGGAACTTTTGCTATTAATTATGCTTTCGATGAAAATACAAGTGTATTTGCCCGTGCATCAAAAGGCTCCTTGTTTCCTAATTTCGATGAGGTTAGAAGTAATGTTTATAACCTGAAAAGCGGAACAGTTAACAAAGATGCTGGCGGTAACGTAGTAGGTGTTGACGCGACTGTTGATCCAAATAAGTTTAATCAATTTGAAGGTGGAGTTAAGTTAGATCAGGGAGTTTACAGTTTATTCATTAC